>JAOZTO010000588.1 GCA_029942265.1 Desulfocapsa sp. | reverse complement strand
AGTGTATCCATGTTCCCTGAATTGGCTGTCCGCGAGTTGGTCGCAAATGCACTTATTCATCAGGATTTTTTTGTCACTGGTGCGGGGCCGATGGTGGAGATTTTCGATGACCGCATCGAGATCACCAATCCCGGTGAACCACTGGTCGATCCGATGCGTTTTGTTGATACACCACCCAAATCACGGAATGAAGCGTTGGCTTCGTTAATGCGACGGTTCAGGGTTTGCGAGGAAAGGGGCAGTGGAATCGACAAAGTCATCTTTCAGGTCGAATTGTTTCAGCTTCCTGCTCCTATTTTTGAGGTGCCGGAGGGGTTTACCAGAACAGTACTTTTTTCCCACCGTCCATTGAGCGAGATGGACAAGACAGATAGAGTGCGAGCCTGTTATCTCCACGCTTGTCTAAAATGGGTAATGCGGGATTATTTGACCAATGCTTCACTGCGTGAACGATTCGGAGTCGAAGAAAAAAACAAGGCCGCCGTCTCCCGTTATATCCGCGAAGCTGTTGAAATGAGCATGATCAAACCTTTTGATGAAACTGCTTCCCGTAAAATGATGAAGTATGTCCCCTATTGGACTTGATTTTTAATTGATGGGTAATTGACAGATCAACAGTTCTGTCGATAGTGTCACCAGTTAATTTATTGAAATATAAGCATTTATATTCTAATCCGGTAATTGACGGGTAATTGATAAACCGAACGTAAACTGTTGCGCAGAATTTCTGATATCTTGAAAAAAACTGTCATAGATTTGTTTGACCGTTGCTTGGCGTTATCAAGGTTCTGTCGCATACTTACCTTTGCCCTTGGTAATCTTGCTAACCTCTTCTAAAAGAAGTTTCATTTTCTGTAGAGAAAGTCAATGGTTGTTGAAGAAAAATTCCCCAGTGGTCATTTCCCGACCTGATTACCAAGGGCAAAGGTAAGTATGCGACAAAACCCCTTTTTCTGCAAGCAGTAACGGGCTGGGGATGATGCCTGTTTTTTGATATTGAT
>JAOZTO010000587.1 GCA_029942265.1 Desulfocapsa sp. | reverse complement strand
AGATGTCTGCTTAGATAAATGTGTGTCTTATGATGACACAACTCTGCAATCACTATTGCAGAAACATCTGGATATTCTTGATGTTCCCCCTGATTTTTTCCACAAAAAAGTTCTCTTAAAACCCAACTTAATAAGTGCAATGGCACCAGCACTTGCCTGTTCACACCCCCTATTTGTAGCAGCTGTTGCAGGTTGTTTTCTTTCTCGTGGTGCAAAGGTTATACTTGGCGATTCTCCAGCGTTTGGCTCTGCCAAAAGTGTGTTGAAAGCACAAGGATTCCTTACTGCACTGTCTGGATTGAATGTGGAACATGTGCCACTTAAAACAAAAGTTCACAAAACTCTTTCCTGCGGCATTACTGTTGGAGTAGCCGCAGAATCTCTGGATTGTGATTTTTTCATCAATCTTCCCCGGATAAAAGCACATAACCAGATGGGCGTAACCATGGCCGTAAAGAATGTTTTCGGGATTGTATTGGGTGCCCGTAAGGCATGGCTACATATGAAACATGGTGAATCACATCATCTTTTTGCAGAAATGATACTTGATTTACAGTCGCTTCTTCCTCCAGGTCTTGTGATAGCTGATGGTATTGAGGTGATGCATAAAAGAGGGCCAATGAAAGGGAAACCTTTGTCGCTTGGCTGTATTGCATCCTCAGAAAATGCAGTCGCACTCGACAGAGCAATTCTTGAAGTGCTTGAGATTAAACAGGAGAGAATCCCTCTGGCAATGGCTGCAATGCAACAGCAAGCCAAAGGAGCAACACTCCAGGATATTACTTTTCCGCAATGTATGCCATCTGAGTTTCACGGATCGGGATTTATTGCACCTGCCTCATTAACTCCAATTCGGTTCCAACCGTTTCAATATTTGCGAAGTTCGTTGAAAAGAATAGTGTCAAGGTAGCACCTTTAAACCTGTGCCAAATAATCCTTTCGGGACGGGAAGAACATAATGCCCTTTGGGCAATAAAAGCAAAACCTATCTCCGTATCAACTTATG
>JAOZTO010000586.1 GCA_029942265.1 Desulfocapsa sp. | reverse complement strand
CCCATTCCCCAGAAGAACAGAAGCCGAACCTGAGTATTGATTACTTACATTTTTAATTGTATCACCGGGTTTTGCGTAGCCAATAGCGGCAACAACCTTAGTATCACCAAAGGCGCGATTGTAACGGAATGCGGCATCATAAGCATCCCCCAAAACTCTGTCGTATCATAGCGTAACCTATCATCACGCCCCAATCCATCCATATTATTGAACACATTTTTCACTCTTAGATCAGAAAGAGTTTCTGTATGGCTATCGTAGAAAAGCTGTCCGCCAGAAATTGCATTTACGTCAGAGTAGGAACAACACTTGTTCCTGAAAGATCTACCTCAGAAGTTCCATCAGATGCTGCGCTACCATGACCAAGAGAAATTTTACCTAATGAGTCTGATGTGATAAAAATATCCGCATGGTGCAAGTTCCAGTTCACAGAGGTTGTATCATTAGTCACATTCTGGCTGATATCAGATGAAGCATTCGATTTTACACCATATTCTATCTTTCCTCCGACGCTCAATCCTTCCACCGGAGAAGCAGAAGCGTTGATACCAATACGTGATTGTGAATTGCTGTTATCCACAAAACTCACCTTGGAACTGTCACCATTTTCACTCCATAAAACAGCCCGATTCACCTGACCATAGAGTGAGACGGTTACATTTTTAGATTTTGAATTCACAACCTCGACCGTTTCCAATGCAATTACATCTTTCGTATCCGCTTTCTGCTCAATGGCTTTAGAAACACCTCCAAGTTGCTCTTTTAGTGCGACAATCTCTTTTGCCTGATTAATCCAACTGTGTCTGCTGCTGTTCAATAAGTTTTTTTAGTTCCAAAAGTATATTAGTTTCAACATCACTACTCCCAGCAAAACATTCCAATGCAACGAACAAGGTAATCACTATAAACACAACAGAAAAACAGCTTTTTTTACATTTGCCCAAGGGTATTCCTGAGTCCGTTGATTTAATAGCATTTTGGTTCGATGTCGAGATAAATGGAAAATT
>JAOZTO010000585.1 GCA_029942265.1 Desulfocapsa sp. | reverse complement strand
TTTTTCGAAATCATTTTTGGGGTTCTGCGAAAGACTGCCAATCATATGCAACCAAAATGATAAAAATCAATGTCAAACGTATGTTATATGGTGGTGGGCAATTTATGGGATTTGTTGGCGGTACATTTTACCTTCCAAGTCTAAATGCAGAGCAAAGCACATTAGTTTCAATTGCTAACAAAGTAAAAAAAATAACAAGAAATTACAAGGTAGGCTACTCAAAAAACTGTGAATATTTAATATCAGCAGAATCCCTAACTAAACACCATGCTCCAAAAAACTGTGTGGATTATATTTTTGTCGACCCACCATTTGGCGCAAATATTCAATATTCAGAACTTAATGTTCTGTGGGAATCATGGTTGAAAGTATGGACTAATAAAAAAGAAGAAGCAGTTGAAAATAAAACCCAAAATAAAACTCTCGAGAGTTACCGTAAACTAATGACCGATAGTTTTAAGGAGGCGCACAAGAAATTAAAACCAGGCCGTTGGATGACTGTAGAGTTTTCAAATACTAAATCTGCGGTGTGGAACAGCATTCAAACGGCATTGACTGAGGCAGGTTTTATTGTTGCTAATGTTTCGGCATTGGACAAGAAACAGGGAAGTTTTAATGCACTAACCAATACAACATCAGTCAAACAAGACCTCGTAATCTCAGCCTACAAACCAAATGGTGGTTTCGAAGAACGCTTCCTCGCCGAAGCCTCCAGCGAAGAAGGAGCTTGGGACTTCATTCGCACCCACCTGAAATACCTACCCATCACCAAACAACAGGCCGGTCAACTTGTGACCATTCCAGAGCGTGATCCCCGCATTCTTTTTGATCAAATGGTGGCTTATTATGTTCGCAAAGGCTATCCAGTCCCTCTCTCCAGCCCAGAATTTCAGGTTGGTCTCAGTCAGCGTTTTGCCGAACGGGACTCCATGATATTCCTTCCGGAACAGGTGGCAGAGTATGATCGCAAAAAGATGACTGTTAAGGAACTTGTTCAGGCCTCTCTCTTTGT
>JAOZTO010000584.1 GCA_029942265.1 Desulfocapsa sp. | reverse complement strand
GGTGTCGCCTGTTGGGTTAGCCATTAGCGTAGAGCTTTTGGTGATCGAGGAACCGTATGAGGGAAATCTTCACGTACGGGTCTGTGGGGGGAGCGCCGGGTAACCGGTGCTTCTACCCGGAAGCCGACCCCAAGCACAGCGGTTTTCCAAATGACCCTGGTAGGTTATCCACGCTCATAACTGCGAATAACCTTGGTCGGTAATATTGCTTGGGTCGGCTGATACCGGCCGTTGGGCATATAAAATGGACACTTGCAATAGCATGGGTTCCGTGTTATTATGTTTTTATGATTCGAAATTTTCTAAATAAAGGTAGCGAAAATATTTTTAATGGCAAAAATACCAAAAAAGCAAGGAAACTCCTGCCACTAACTTTATGGGCTGTTGCCACCAGAAAATTGGATCAGCTAGATTCAGTCTCTATTTTAAATGACTTGAAAGTCCCACCAGGTAACATGCTGGAATCCTTGTCAGGAAATAGAAATGGACAATTTAGCATACGCATTAATGACCAATATCGAATATGCTTTAGATGGGACAAAACTGAACCATTTGATGTCGAAATAGCTGATTATCATTGATGAGCTTGCAAAACGATTTAATCAACACAATAACGAGGTACTTAAATGGTACGCATACCCACTCATAGAACACCGACCCATCCGGGAGAAATGTTATTAGAGGAATTCCTCAAACCTATGGGTATAACACAAAGAGAATTGTCTCATTCTATACATGTGCCGTATCAACGTATAAATGAAATAATTAATCAAAAACGTGGAATAACGCCTAGTACAGCATTAAGGCTAGCAAAATATTTTGGTGTTTCTGAAGACTTTTGGTTAAACAATCAACTCAGGTTGGATCTTTACAAAGCACGACAAAAAGAAACTCTCGAATTGAAAAAAATTCGTCCATATAGCCAAAACAACGAAGTTGCTGTAACGGCATAAGGCCACACAATACAGGGTGTAATTAAACATTTAGGGTAAAATCCCCATAGGAATTTGTCTAAAATGAG
>JAOZTO010000583.1 GCA_029942265.1 Desulfocapsa sp. | reverse complement strand
TGTACTGCTAAACAGTTACAGTACGCTGTTATGGCGATTATCAGGTACTTGCTGATACATTAAATTGAGTTAAAATCAAATAAATCTTCTTTGTTCTTGATAACCATACGATCAAGGTTGTCGACAATATGGCTTTTTACATTCTCGAGATGGCTGGATACGGCCTGCTGCAATCGTGCAAGATCCCGTTTTGCGAGACTGTCAAAAATTTCTTCGTGTTCCTGAAGTGAGGTTTCACTGATGCTGGTAATAACCAGGTTGTGACTATATCTTAAAAATAGAAGATCAAATAACTCTTCGAGTATCCGTAATTGTATTTTACATTGAGAAAGGGATGCAAGGGTAAAATGAAATTTCATGTCAGATATTAGTCGCCCATAATAGTCACCTTCTTTGACCTTTTCTTCAAAAGCTTCATGAGTTTTTTTGAGACGTTGAATTCCAGTATCATCTAAGTTGGCAATGGTTTTTGACAGTATAGCTACTTCGAGTACGATACGAGTCTCATATATCTCCATTATCTCCTGTGGATCAGCTTCGTTTACGTAATAGCCTTTGTTATGTTCATAGCGGACAACATGTTTAAATTCCAACCATTTTAAGGCATGAATTACTGGTGTAATACTGACACCTAGTCTGTCGGCAAGGTCTTGGTATTTTATCTTTTGGCCGGGGAGGATCTCGTTGTAAAGAAGCATCTGACGTATTCCCATGTACGCTTGGTGCGCCAGGTCACTTCGTTTGCCGTTTTTTTCGATTTTCTTTGGAGTGGACATTATTTACTTTTTTTAAGATTTATTCGTACTAGAGCTTGTTAGAAAATAGGGATTTCATTAAAAATCGAATACTTATTTAACAATAAGTGCAGGCATATGTGTGATATTACAAGAAATATCGTTCAACATGCGTAAATATTCGGCTAGCACCCCCATCTTCGTTTGATCCGGCTTGTTCACATATGAACAAATATAGTTCACAAGCCGGATCAAACGAACCTGGGGCACTATCCAAACATTTACAATTCAGTGGTATGGG
>JAOZTO010000582.1 GCA_029942265.1 Desulfocapsa sp. | reverse complement strand
CCAAGTTCCTTTAAAAATCGTCCATCTTTAGACCAGTTTTTTCGCACCTTAACCCAGAGTTTCAAAAGAACTTTTTGATCAAGCATCTTCTCAATATCTTTACGGGCTGCAATCCCAATACTTTTCAATTTTTTGCCGCCCTTCCCTATAACTATCCCCTTTTGGGAACTTCGTTCAAGAACTATACTTGCGTGAATGGTTGTTAATCCCTTTTTCGTATCTTCCTGAAATGATTCGATAGTTACAGCCGTTGAATAGGGAATTTCCTGACCTGTGAGAAGAAAAACTTTTTCCCGTATAATTTCAGTAGCCAGAAATCTTTCACTGGCATCTGTCGGTATATCTTCTGGAAAATACCTGGGGCCGAGCGGAAGTAAACCCAACAGCTCATCCACCACTGCGTCCGTCCCTTCTCCAGTAAGCGCTGAAAGAGGCATCACTGCATGAAATGAATAGAGCTCGGAGTACTGCTTAATCATGGGGAGAAGGAGCTCTTTCTCAAGCAGATCAACCTTATTTAAAACAAGAATTACAGGGGCTGAAACTCCGTCTATTTGCTCTATCATTTCCCTTTTTTTCTCCTGCTCAACTTGCTCAGGCAAAGGAAGAGAAACATCAATCATATAAAGAATGGCATCCACTTCTTTCAGGCTCTCCATGGCAATTCGTACCATTTCACGATTTAATGGCTGGCGTGCCTTGTGAAGACCGGGAGTGTCAAGCAGTACGATTTGATAATCATCACCATTCACAACTCCAAGAATTCGATTCCTTGTCGTTTGGGGTTTATGGCTGACAATGGAAATTTTCTGGCCGAGCAGATAATTCAGCAAGGTTGACTTTCCAACATTAGGTGGCCCAACAATGGCAACCATTCCAGACCGTATGTTTCCGCTCAAAAATTCTTCAATCAATTGTATTTTCCTCTTTTGTTATGCAAGATAGCTCTTTTCAAGTGATCTAAATGTAAATTCACACTATAGTGATGAAATTTATTTTAATATACAATTCAAGTGAACAAATTACCAGCGTTATGCACTAA
>JAOZTO010000581.1 GCA_029942265.1 Desulfocapsa sp. | reverse complement strand
AAGGTGGTCTTCTATTGTCTCGGGACAAAGCAATAGCCATCAAAGTATGGGAAGATATAGCCAAGATTCAGGAAGAAGACGGAACCATCGAAGGAAAAATTGAGAATCGTGTCAAAGGCGGCATGTCCGTCAGTATTGGCGTTCCAGCTTTCCTTCCCTATTCACAGATCGACCTGCGACCCGTTAAAGATCTTGACGCCCTTATTGGCGAATCCTTTGATTTTAAAATCCTCAAGTTCAACCGCAAACGCAATAACGTGGTTATTTCTCGCCGTGCTATCCTTGAAGAAGCTCGCGCTAAACTTCGTGAAAAAATGCGCTCAGTCCTGCAAGAAGGACAGATCATCAAGGGAGCAATCACCAATATCACAGATTACGGTCTCTTTATCGACATGGGCGGCATGGACGGTTTGTGTCATATTACAGATCTTTCATGGGGACGCGTTTCCCATCCTGCCAAACTGTACAAAGTCGGCCAGGAATTGGAAGTCAAAGTTCTCAAATACGACAAAGATCACGACAGAGTGTCACTTGGTGTTAAACAGCTCAAAGCTGATCCTTGGGCAACTGTTGCAGAGCGTTTCCCAGTTGGTGAAAAGACTGCGGGTAAAGTTGTCTCCATCACCGATTACGGTGTCTTTGTAGAACTCGAAGAAGGTGTTGAAGGTCTTATTCATGTATCTGAAATGACATGGTCCAAGAAACCTCGCCATCCATCCAAGATGGTAACTGTTGGTGATGAACTTGAAATAATGGTTCTTAACATCGAGCCTGAAACCAAACGTATTTCACTTGGTATGAAACAGCTCCTTCCAAATCCATGGGATCTTGTTACTGACAACTATCCCGTTGGTTCTGTAATCGAAGGAAAAGTTAAAAACATCACAGACTTTGGTATCTTTATAGGAATAGAAGAGGGCATCGACGGACTGATTCACGTATCCGATCTTTCCTGGACCGAACGTATCAAGCATCCTTCTGAAAAATATGCCAAAAGTGAAACCATCCAAGCTGTTGTTCTTAAGATTGACAAAGAACATGA
>JAOZTO010000580.1 GCA_029942265.1 Desulfocapsa sp. | reverse complement strand
ATGTCTTTAGGGATCTTGTGAAACTGCTTGAAAACCCATAGGCAAGGCGGCTATAGTACTAGGAGGCTGTCCGAGAATGTCCTTTCGCCCCAACTCTTCAGAATTGTCAAAAATAGCGATAAACTTCCTTAATAAATACCTTAGAAGTGACAAGCTCGTAAAAATGTCAAATTGAAAATGGAGAGTTTTTACGACGCCATCAAGCAGTATATATTTTATTTTTCACACTAGTTGTCTTTTGGCAAAATGGTAGAAAAATCCTTTCTTGCTTATTAGTTCTTCATAAGATCCCTCTTCAGCAAATTTTCCACCTTTAAGAACAAATATTCTATCAGCACTTTTTATCGTTGAAAGTCTGTGTGCTATTACTAATCGTGTAACTTTCATCTGGTTTAAATTATTAGTAATCACCTGCTGAGTTTTATTGTCTAAAGCACTTGTAGCTTCATCCATCATTATAATTTTTGGTTTTTTAATAATTGCCCTAGCAATTATCATGCGTTGAATTTGTCCACCTGAAAATGTACTTCCTGATTCGGAGATATTAGTTTCCATCTGCATTGGAAAACTTTGAATATCATCGTGAAGCCCTGCAATTGTTGCAGCTTTCCATGCATCTTCCCTTGAGAACTGCCCCCCGCCAGTAATGTTTTCGTAAATGCTCCCTGACAAAATTTTTGCATTCTGATTTACTACACCTATAGATTGTCTAAGTTCACGTACATTCAAGTCTGCAATATTGTATCCATCAAAAAATGTTGCCCCTTGTTCCGGTCTTTCAATACCCAAGAGAATTCTCAAAAGAGTAGATTTTCCAGACCCAGATTCACCAACAACAGCAATAAACTCTCCGGGATTAATTTTCATGTTCAAATTTTTAAAAATAAATGGATCCTCATCTGTATACCTAAACGAGAGATTATGCACTTCGATATTGCCTGAGAGATTCGTATGCACTATGGATTCAACAGAAATTTCAGGAGCTGTTTCCAAAATAGGTTTAAGTCTAGTAAAGGTTGGCTTCAAAGTAATGAATTTACCTATAATACCTACGAAGCC
>JAOZTO010000579.1 GCA_029942265.1 Desulfocapsa sp. | reverse complement strand
GTGATGCATCGACTGAAGAATAATCAATCGCATAGCCTCTGTCGTCTGGATGAACCATATTTGTAAAGAAAGTCATATCAGTCCACATCGGAGCCTTATATCCGGTGAGTTCGTAAATATGTGGGCTCATATAGAGAAAACGTAATGTCTTGAGGTCAAGTTCCCATGCAATGGCTTTTGTGCTTTCCACCAGGGATTTGTATTGTTTTTCGCTTTGTTGGATTTCGAAGGTGCGTTTTCTCACTGTGTCTTCAAGACCGCGGTTTGTTATTATTAGCTGCTTTTCAGCATTATTACGTTTTTTGAGTGCCCAACCTGTCATGCCGATTATGGAACTGATAAAAATGAATAAGGCAATGCCAAGGTAGTGGAGAATGTTTCTTTGCTTTTCCTGTAATGTGACTGCAGCTTGTACGCTGGAGGACTCTTTATTGGCAAGTGCCAGGTAAACACTGTTAATATCATTTATCAGTGGTGTGATCGCAGAAGGCAATTTTTCCCTCTTCATGTCCCAGAGTATCTCGAATGTTTGTGTGAATTGTTTGATTTTTTTTGTTATTTCACTGTAAAAAACATCAGCTTTATCAGCCTGTGCTACGATATATCCAATAGAATAATTAACCTTGTCAAGGCCGTCATTAAAGCTGTTTTCATCTCTGCTTATCAACGCTGCCAGACATTGTGAAACACCATTGTTCAAGATAAGATTTGTTTTGATGTTAGAACGGAATTCCTGACGATTGCCCGCATTTCCAATTAAGATATGTTGGATGAAGTTGAATTGCAGAAAGAGACTCACTGCCAAAACAATGGATGTCGCGGCAATAATATAAAAAATCTTGTCTACAATAAACCGTGGTTTGTGGTGTGGGGTGGATGATATCATGTTGTTGTGGTGTTATTTAGTAAAAGTAATTGCAGTAATTGACCAGATCCACTTCGGTTCATAATGAACTATATCCATGCCGGGCGATGTGTCGTAGGGCATGACAACCTTTAACGGGCCGTTTTGTTCAGGTCCCATTAAGGCATCGTTTTCCTTGAAGGCAAATAGTATATCCCATTTTTGCCATTCGTGTCTGT
>JAOZTO010000578.1 GCA_029942265.1 Desulfocapsa sp. | reverse complement strand
AGCTTCAAGAGCTTTGGTGTATGCGTCAGCAAAACATATAGATGCTCATCCTAAGGATATGTCAAAGGTCTCTTCCATGTGCAAAGTCATGGCAACTGATATGGCTATGAAGGTTAGTGTAGATGCCGTTCAGGTCATGGGTGGATATGGATATATGCGTGAATATCCGGTTGAAAAAATGATGAGAGATGCCAAAATCCTCCAAATTTATGAAGGAACTAATCAGGTTCAGAGAAATGTAATTGGACAAGAACTCAATAAAGAATATTCCAGAAAATAGGTGTTTTTTCAGACACAGTACACAGTAAATATCTTTTTACATTTACTGAATAATTACGACAATAAACAATAGACATATATGAAAATAATCGTTTGTATAAAGCAGGTGCCGGATGCAAAGGATGTTCGTCTTGATCCCGAGACTAACACGCTTGCAAGAGAAGGTGTGCAATCAATCATGAATCCGTATGATCAGCATGCTGTCGAGGAAGCAGTACGTCTCAAAGAACAGCTCGGTGGCGAGGTAACAGTGCTGAGCATGGGACCACCACAGGCGGAAGCAGTTCTCAAACAGGCGATTTCTTGCGGTGCTGATAATGCTGTGCTTATTTCGGATCGTGCTTTTGCCGGTGCTGATACCTGGGCTACATCCTATACTCTTGCAAAAGCAGTTCAGGAAATTGGAGATTTTGACCTGATTCTTTGCGGCAAACAAGCCATTGATGGAGATACTGCTCAGGTAGGACCTGGACTTGCCATTCAACTTGATGTTCCATTTATAACCTGTATTCAGAGCATCCGCACAGCGGATGAAAAAGAACTTGTTATGGAACGCATGATGGATGATGGCTATGACGTTGTTGCGGTAGAGTATCCAGCACTTCTTACAGTTGTAAAAGCAATCAATCAGCCTCGGGTCCCTTCACTTAAAGGCAAGATGAAGGCAAAAAAAGCTGACATTCGAATTCTATCAGCAGAGGATGTTGGTGCTGATCCCACAAAAATTGGTCTGGCTGGATCTCCCACACAGGTTGTGGATGTTTTTCCACCACCTTCTCGTGGCGAACGCTCTATTTTGACAGGTT
>JAOZTO010000577.1 GCA_029942265.1 Desulfocapsa sp. | reverse complement strand
CAAAAATGTATGTAAAACGAATTAGAGGAAACGTTAAGCAATTGATAAGACCGTTACAATTATCCAAGCGGTGACATGGGGAGGGGCGATTGTAAATTCAAACGAACTTTTTGAACAAACACAAAAGATCTCTTTTATGAAGCAGATCTTTTGTGTTGTGAAGTGAAAGCGAACAGAGACTGCAACTGCTCAATTATCTATTGTAATACATGGTAACAGATCCTGCGTTACAGTTAGGTGGAGCAAATACTGATGCTCGTCCCTGATTATTTTCACGAGTACCAGCAGCAAAATCAGTTCCACAAAAATAAAATGCTTGATTGTGATTTGACCCGTTACCATCAGCGCCGTGTGTAACTGCTGCATTGGGAACATGGAGTTCACCACATCCGCCACCAAAAACAAACTTTACAGGGCCACCATAATTTGCACCTGTTTTGGGAAGCCAAGCAAATTGTTTGTTGTTTCCAGCAAAGTTTCGAAGACTGTGTACTTCACTGGTGTTGTATTCACCAGCTGCTGTCGGTGTTGGCGCAGGTGTTTCTGCTACTGGTTCAGCCACAACGGGTGCTGCTTCTTGAACTATTGCGCCACTGGTTTCAGCATGGGCTGGTAATACGATTTGTCCAACGATAGGGCGTGTCCATTTTTCTGGGAGTACACTGCAACCGGCAAGAACTCCAACACCTGTTGCGATTTTCTTGATTGCTTTACGTCTGTCTTGGTTTGGGGCAACGTCAGTTACATCGTTTTTGTCATGATCGCGCATAAATGTCCTCTAAATAGGGTGAAAAATTGTTTGGGACGAATAGTTACAAGTACTTATCTATCCCAAAATCAAATATAATGTCTACTATTTACGATTATTTGTTACTAAACACAATGAAAATCGGACTACACATGTAGTTATTTGGGATGTACGTGTTAGGCTGATTTGTAACGTGCTAATATTACAGAAAGTGTTGTGATGTGGTTGTGGCTGGAGTTGTGGGGGGATTGATATAATTGTTTGTACGTCAACTACGCATAAATAGTAACTATTCAGCTAGTACCCGATATTTGGCATAACGCTGAACTGTAACTGTT
>JAOZTO010000576.1 GCA_029942265.1 Desulfocapsa sp. | reverse complement strand
GAGTCGATACGCCAATGCAAATGGTGAAGATGGTCTTGGATAAGTGTGATCTTCGTATCAACGAGAAGAAGACCTCGATTGTTAATGCCCGTAAAGAGGGCTTCGACTTTCTTGGATTCAATTTTCAAATGCGTCGGAGTCACAAAAGCGGAAAGGTTTATCCGCATGTCGAGCCCTCCAAACAATCTGTGAAACGTGTCAAGGCCAAGGTGAAAGCACTAACCAACCGTCGAAGAACCCCAGTCCCACTCCCTTGGTTGATCGATGAGGTCAATGATGTGGTGCGAGGCTGGTCTGCTTACTTTCACTATTTGCATAGTACGAAAGTGTTGAGTCGGGTCAAGTGGTTTACAGAGGAAAGTGTACGTAAACATCTGCGTGTACGCTATAAGGTTCGTACCCGAACAAGAGGGTATGACCGATTCTCGACGGATTTTCTCTATCGTCAACTTGGCTTGTATAAAATTCCAACCAATGCAAAATGGAAACAGACGCAAGCCTTACCGTGAAGAACATCGGAAAGCCGTGTACGGGAGAACCGTATGCACGGTTTGATGAGGGAGCATTGAGGAAGAAAGAATCTTTGGTACACGTAGTAACCGCGTGCGGTGAGGCGTCATTAGAAGAGTCAATGGAATCCTACTGAATCAGTGCTCTACTCTACCTTTTGATTTTCATGGCATTGGAAGAACTTACTTGGCGTGAAGTTGAGTTTATGTACATGCGTCGGATTGACTGGATGAATGCAACTCATACTGATTTTGGTAATGCATTTATTGACCACACAACGTTGTTTAAGTTTTATCAACAATTAGAACAGGATGATGTTACGTATAAACTGTTTATTGATTTAACTGAGAGGTTTGTCAACGAATGTAATGTTTCCACGAAAAAACAAAGAGTTGATTCGTTTTTTATGCTGGGGTGGCTTGCGACACTGTCACGCTATGGCTTGTTTAAGGAGACAATCAGGGTCTTTCTGCAAATATTACGCAAGCATAAACCAGGGCTTTACAAAGATATAAAGGAAAAATTATCCATTGATTACTTACGGGATAATTTTGATTTAACCGAAAAAGATAAGGA
>JAOZTO010000575.1 GCA_029942265.1 Desulfocapsa sp. | reverse complement strand
AAAAAGAAGGGACAGACCACTGTTGGCAGTTGTGTTTTTTGATAATTCATAGTAATAGCTACTCATGCAAATTCTGACTCAGAAATATTGTGCCGAATATTCCATAAAGGGTGCAGGCCTAGATGGATTGAAGAATTTAAAAACCAAGAACTATGGAGAAAATATGTCAAAATTACAAGAATTTAACAATACACCACCCTGGGAATGGCCAGAAACAGCCGACGTTTTTTTTCTTGAGGTTCTTCAAAATCCTGATGGGAAGGAGGAAGATCGTCTTTTAGCTGCAGAAATGGCTGGTAATTTTGTGGTAATCAATGATGCACTTGCAGATGTTTTGCTGAATATTGTTAAAAACAGTAATGAATCAGAAGGATTACGTTGCAAGGCGGTAATTTCTTTTGGTGCAGCACTGGACTATATATATATTGATATGGATGAATTTGCGGAATTTGACGAATACGAAGATTTTGCTGTTACTGAAGCAATGTACCTGCGAATTATAAAGTCTTTGAAGAAGTTGTATTTTGATGGAACTGTGTCCGAATTAGTTCGTCGCCGAACCTTGGAAGCATCAATTCGAAGCCCTCAGGAGTATCATTCCGGTGCCGTGCGTGCGGCATATCAATCCGGGAGTGAAAATTGGATGGTCACTGCAGTTTTTTGCATGACATATCTCAAAGGATTCCAGCAGGAAATTCTTGAAGCATTACAGAACAAGAATCTGGATATAAAATACCACGCAGTTCAAGCTGCAGGAAATTGGGGAATGATTGAAGCCTGGCCGTATATTCGTGATATACTGAGCGATCAAAATACGGATATAAACCTGCTTCTGGCTGCCGTTGATGCTACTGTTACTATAGAACACGATGATGCCGAGTCTGCCCTGAATGAACTTCTTGATTCATCTGACGATGACGATATCATCGATGCTGTCGAAGAGGCATTAGCCATGCGTGATGAATTTTATTGACGCTATCAATTCTAAAAAGGTTGCTTTTGTGCAATTGGTTTACTACGATCGCCCTCTTTGTGAATATGACAAATTTGAACAAATTTGGTAAATATTCGGGTTGGGTTCAAAACAGCCCAGACCACTGAATTGTAAATG
>JAOZTO010000574.1 GCA_029942265.1 Desulfocapsa sp. | reverse complement strand
AAAGGTCATCGACTTCGGGAAACGAAGAAGGATAACAAGATTCGTCTGACTTTGAACATTTGATCCCCACCAGTTTTAACCAATTCAAAATTACCTAAAATTATTAATCTTTAACAATCGGAGTCTACGATGAAACAAATCATTGTGGAAATCGCCGAAGATGGAGAAGTGCGTTTGGAGACCAAGGGTTTCACAGGAAAAACTTGTATCAAAGAATCGCAATTTCTTAAAGATCTTATCGGTGAAGAAATCCAACGACAACTCACGCCTACGTACTATCAACGTGGGAAAACTATGATCAAAAGACACCTGCCACTGTGCGGATAAGGAGCAGTAAAAATGGAAGAAAATAACAGTATTGAGAATGTATTTGAAAAAGCATGTTTGATTCAATTGTCTACTTCTGTATGGCAAGGTAGCCGTATGGTTGATCATGCTGTAATGGAAAAGATCGGACGCAACAGTGATTGGATTAAAGGAAGAAAATTCCTGATTAATCCTGAATTGCTTGGTCCTGTCAAAACAGCTGTGCATCAAGCACGCAAAGTAATTCAGAAACATGCTCTGCCATTTCCAATTACCTCAATTTATCTGGTACCAAAAGAATCTCTTGTCGAAATCGACGAGGCTCTTCAGGCATATCAAGATAGGTTTTGGGGAAGAGTAGATCATTTTTATGATGTCTACGGTGAAGCAATGGATGAAGCTCAAGGATTTTTAGGTGATCTGTATAGCCGGACTGATTACCCAGAAGACATTAGGAGAAAATTCAAATTTGAATGGCGTTTTCTGACCCTGAATGTTCCGGAACAGACATCTGTTCTGAGCCCTGAAGTGTACATCCGTGAGAAGGAAAAATTCATCACAATGATGGAAGAAACCAGAGATCTTGCGTCTATGGCACTAGCTGATGAATTAGGTAAAATCGTATCCACATTAACTGAAAAGTTAAAAGGTAGTGATAAGCCCAGAACCTTAAACAGTTCTATGTTCAACAAAATGAACGAGTTCCTGTCGAGTTTTGAGAAGCGTAACATCTTTAATGATGAAACGCTGATTGATTTGACAACTCAGGCTCGTGATATCATCGGAGGCGTATCGCCATTTGGCATTCGCTATAA
>JAOZTO010000573.1 GCA_029942265.1 Desulfocapsa sp. | reverse complement strand
GTAAAGAACAACTTCGCATTAAAACATGTAATTATGTTTGTGCCAAGGTGCATTTTGTTGTTAGTTCCTATTTCCTCAGTAGGCAACGAGACATAAAATAATCTGTTCTATGTGTTTTGTTGGGAAGATTAAGGTAATACTGGTATTAAAAAGATTTCTCTGATATTCTTAGATCTATTTTTTTGTTCATCCCCCCTTTACTTGTGTGGATATATGAAACAACGCATTCTCATTGTTGAAGATTCTGTAGTGAACCAGAAACTTCTGACAAAAATATTTGAGACTCGGCAATATAAAGCCATTGTGACTGATTCGGGTGAAGCTGCCTTCAACCTGGTTTATGATCTGGAACCTGATCTCATTATACTGGATATAATGTTGCCAGGAATGAGTGGCTATACGATTTGCGAGAGTTTGAAACGGGATGCAAGAACTAGAGACATTCCTGTTATATTTGTTAGCTCCTTGGACTCAAGTAACGACATAACCAAAGGCTTTGAGGTGGGTGGAGTAGATTATATAACTAAACCCTTTGAGGCGGCAGAAGTTCTGGCACGAGTGGGTGTCCACCTTCGAATCCGTTATTTGCAAGATAAGCTAAAGGAAAAAAATAGACAACTCGACATTGAAAAACAAAAATCCATGGATTTGTTGTGTAATGTACTTCCTCAGCATGCAGCCTTGGAACTCTTGGAAACAGGACGGTGTAAACCGCAATTGTTCCCTGACGCAACGGTATGTTTTGTTGATATCGTAAGCTTTACTTCGCTTTCGTCAAAAATGGCACCGGAAATAATTCTAGATGAATTGAATGAGATCTTTACAGAATTTGATCGAATAGCTCTTGCAAACAACTGTGAACGAATGAAAACCATTGGGGATGCATATCTCTTTGTCTGCGGCATTTCTGAAGAAGCTCCGAATCATGCCGAAAATGTTGTGTTGGCAGCACGTGATATGATCAGGTTTCTTGAGATTAGAAATATGACTGCAACCCATTCCTGGCAATTACGTATTGGGGTTCACAGTGGATCAGTGGTTGGTGGCATTGTCGGAACGGAAAAATATTTGTATGATATTTTTGGAGACACTGTCAATGTTGCAGCAAGGCTTGAAAGCATGGC
>JAOZTO010000572.1 GCA_029942265.1 Desulfocapsa sp. | reverse complement strand
TGACATGCTTCACAGCATTCGCCCGTGGTAAACCTGCACGCATCCTGAGTTCCATTATCTCATCGGTGTTCAAACCAGTTCCGGAGCCGCAGCAAAAAGTCTGCTCACGAATTGTGTTCTCCGGCATTTCAACCCAGCCTGGTACAACATGATCAAGGATGTACCGTGGTTCATCCATAAGCCCCATAGCTCGTGCGGGATTGCAAGAATCATGATAGGTTGCTTTTACGTTAGCATTACGGCTTGGATCAAAGGAAATCTTACCATGCTTAATAAGATCAGCAGTAAACTCACTGATATGAATCATCTTGGTTGATTTCGCATTCTCAAAAACGGTACCGGTAATGGGTGATTTTGGTTCTTCCATAAAATCAGCAGGACCATTCATGGTGTCCATATATTGATGGATAACACGCCACATATGGCCACACTCACCACCTATGATATATTTCACACCGAGACGCTCAGCTTCTGCATACATCTTAGCGTTCAGTTTCTTCATCAACTCATTATTGGTGAACAACCCGAAGTTACCACCTTCAGAAGCATACGTTGACCACGTATAATCAAGCCCAATCTGTTCGAACAATGCCAGATAGCCCATGGCAGTATAAAGCCCAGGTTCTGCAAAAACATCCGCAGATGGAGTAATAAATAAAACCTCTGCGCCTTTACGGTTGAAGCTGTGATTAATTTTCACACCGGTAAGTGCTTCAACGTCTTCTGCAAGAAAATCAACGTTGTCTTTAAAGGTATGGGGTTGAAGTCCCATATGGTTACCGGTTCGATTGGAATTCGATGCCGGTTCCAGAATCCAGTTAATACCAATACCAAGCAAGTGAAGAAGCTCACGGAGCATCATAGTCACTTCTGCGGTATCAATTCCATAGGGGCAGAAAACGGAACATCTACGACATTCAGTACATTGATACGAATACATAAACCATTCTTTCAATACACCAACTGTCATCTCCCTTGCGCCTGCAAGTTTGGCCATTTTTCCAAACAGTTTACCGGCAAGGGTGAAATCATTCCGATACACGGAGCGAAGCAGTTCAGCTCGCAGTACAGGCATATTTTTAGGATCGCCAGTACCAAGAAAGAAGTGACATTTATCTGCACAGGCGCC
>JAOZTO010000571.1 GCA_029942265.1 Desulfocapsa sp. | reverse complement strand
GTGTTGATTATCCTGACAGCATTATTTCAATTTATCGTCAGTTTGTTGATAGATTCACGGTACGAAAAAAACCTTCTCAAATATTACTTCTGGATGATCTGGTATCCCATGTTTTACTGGTCAATCAACACTGTAACTGTTGTTGCAGGAGTACCAAAAGCATTGTTTGCAAAGAAAGGGCAAACTGCCACCTGGAAAAGTCCGGATCGGGGAATACACTAATGGAATCACTTATTATTGATCGCCCGAGCAAACAGAGTCTACAGCAAAAATATGTCGACAACAGTTTGAAGGTAATGCTGGTGCTGGGATGGTTCTATCTTTTTATTCCTGCCATCACCCTGGTTGTCTGGTATATTGCCTATACCTTTTTTAATCAGCACCTGCTGATGCTTGAAGGATATAAAGAGTATAAAACCATGACGTCCGTCTGGTATCTTCTTGTAATTGCCGCCATGCTGGTACTTGTTCTTGCCTGGTCACAAAGTATGAAACTTTTCCATGGCAAACATGATCACAATGTAACTGATACTCATTTATCAGTTCAGGAAAGCAGTGATTACTATCGTGTCAAAGAAGATGATATTTTAGAATATCGTCAAATGAAACATATGACGGTTTCGTTTGATGAAGAGGGGTATATTGTGGCGGTTGAGTAAGGAACGTACATCAAATAACCTGAACATCTTTCCTGCCCTTTGTTCCGCCACTATACTTAAAAAAACGTTACATACAGGTAGTATGGAAAGCTTTTTTAAGTATAGCTGACGAAAAAATTTCAAAGAAATATGTTCAGGTTATTTAATTCCCGTTCCTAATTTTATTTGAAGAGGTTACAAGCAATTACTTGAATAGCTTCCTCTTTATTCTCCTTGAGGGCAGGCTCCCTACTAACATATATCCCCCTCTCAGGGCTTGGGCTTCCAAGTGTAGGCATTGTGGTTGGAATAATATCTCCAGCCCCAATTTGTTTAGCCTGCAAAGGGCCTAATAAATCACCAGCAGGATCAGCTCGTTCGAGCCTAATCCGTGCTATATCGAGAGGATTTGATTGGTGTCCAGAAACATAGATGTGTGAATTCATGTAGAGTAAATCACCAACTCCAAGAACGGAGTACCGTGTCTCGAA
>JAOZTO010000570.1 GCA_029942265.1 Desulfocapsa sp. | reverse complement strand
AATAATTGATGAATACAAATAGATAGGACGTGTATGCAGCTGAATCCAAAAAGATATGTTCTTATAACAGTTGTTTTCTGGATTGTCAGTATCTGTGGCTCCCTCACTTGGAATTTATACCAATTAAAGCGATCTACAGAAGCTGAGCATATCAATATAGCTAAGGCATTTGTCCAGCAGATTTTAATCACCAGGGCGTGGAATGCTATGCATGGTGGTGTGTATCTCCCCGTTTCTGATTTACTCCAACCCAATCCGTATTTAAAGGTGTCTAATCGTGACATTATGACGAGTGATGGCACGATTATGACCTTAATTAATCCTGCCTTCATGACTCGTATGATTTCAGAAATTGCAAAGGAACAGGGACAAATAAAGTTTCATCTTACAAGTCTGAAGCCAATTAATCCGGGTAATAAGGCAGAACCGTGGGAAAGGCAAGCTCTATTGAATTTCGAGATGCAGCAGGATGGAGAGTATTTTTTTTCCGACAAAAAGAGCAGTGGGGAAGTGTTTAACTATATTAAACCCTTGATGACCCAGAAGGCCTGTCTCCAATGCCACGAAGAGCAAGGATATCAGGAGGGTGATATTCGGGGTGGTATAAGTGTCAGTTTTCCCATTGTTGATCAAGAGACAAGTTCGTTAATATTTAGTCATCTTCTTATCCTTTTTGCAGGAGTATTCCTTTTTGCTGGTTTTGGGAATAAAATAGTTCAACTTACAGAGACATTAAAAAAACAGTCTAATATTGATGGATTAACGCAAGTAGCAAATAGGAAATATTTTGATGAAACTCTGAGTCGTGAATGGTTACGTAGTCGTCGTATGAAGACATCCCTTTCGTTGATAATGTGTGATATCGATAGTTTTAAGCTCTACAATGATGCCTATGGCCATCAGGTTGGTGATAGTTGTTTGAAACGAGTAGCCCAAACATTACAGGCAGCGGGAAGCCGCCCTGCTGATTTTGTTGCAAGGTATGGTGGAGAAGAATTTGTTGTTATTCTTCCCGAAACAGCTCCTGAGGGAGCGCAGGTTGTTGCGGAACTGATGCAAGCAGCAGTTGAAAATCTACAAATTCCTCATCGTGATAGCTCTATATCTGACTATGTAACAGTAAGTTTTGGTGTAGC
>JAOZTO010000569.1 GCA_029942265.1 Desulfocapsa sp. | reverse complement strand
CCAACACGTAGAAAATTTCGTTGGGCAAGTCTTAAAGACCAGATAGGAGGATTTGTTTTTGTAAAAATTGAAACCAATTCAGGTATAATTGGCTATGGTGAGGCAACACCTTCTCCTGATTGGGGTGGTGACTTCAATAGATACGGAGGAGATACTCTCAATTCGGTATGCGATGTTATTTTGAATGTTATTAGCCCTCTCATAGTAGGTTCAGATCCAACAAATATTGCTATGGCTCATATGCAAATGGAAAAATATGTGCGTGCAAATAGTTATGCTAAATGTGCAGTTGATATTGCTTTATATGATATTTGGGGTAAGGTGACTGGACAACCTGTTTATCAGTTATTAGGTGGGAAAGTACGTGACAGAGTACCTATCGCCCATATGATAGGTATTATGAGTCTTGAAGAAGCTCTTGAAGAGGCAAAAGGATGTTATGAAGATGGAATCAGGGCATTCCAGATAAAAGGTGGAGAAGACTTTGATAGAGATATAGCTGTTGTAAAAATGCTTCGTGAAGAATTCGGAGATGATGTTTGGCTTCGTTTAGATGCCAATAAAGGATACGGTGAAGTAAAGACTGCGTTAAATATTCTAAACAGCATGACAGAATCAGGGAAGCCATTACTTGACATGGTTGAACAGCCTGTGGGAGGTCTTAAGGAAATGTCAATTATTACTGATAAGGTTCCTATGAAGACAATCACTGATGAAAGTACCTGGAATGTATCTGATGCATATGAATCAATTAATATGAGAGCATCTGATGCAATTTCAATTTACATAGGTAAGGCTGGTGGGCTATATGAGGCACAAAAGGTTGCTATGCTTGCTCACACATACAACATTCCTTGTGATGTAAATGGAATTGAGTCTGCAATTGGAAATGCTGCAAATCTTCATTTTGCTCTTTCACAACCATCACATACGATTCCTTGTGTAATTTCAATGAATTCTCCTAAAGGAAAGCATCATTATAAATATGGCGGGCATTTTTATGCTGATGATATCTGTGTTGATGCTTTTCCAGTTGCAGATGGTTGTTTGTTGCCACTTGACAAACCTGGTCTTGGTATTGAAGTTGATGAAGAAAAGCTTGAAGGTTACAGAATTAAATAAAAACTTTAGTTCGTTTGCCCATCAGC
>JAOZTO010000568.1 GCA_029942265.1 Desulfocapsa sp. | reverse complement strand
GGGTAGCCATGGCATAACTCATGGCAGGGCCTTTAGCGATATTGTCAGTACCTAAGCCTACTTTTTTATTGATGATTTTTCCCTGACGTGCAAGATCATTTAGATCTGCCGCAACACCCATATCAACCACCACTACCTCTGCACCAGCCTGCTTTGCAAGGGCGTTAATTCCGGCACCACCATTAACAAAATTGTAAACCATTTGTGATGTTACTTCTTGTGGAAATTTACTAACCCCTTCGGCTACAACGCCATGATCTCCAGCCATGGTAACAATCGCTTTTTGTGCAACCTGAGGATGCATTGAACGTGTTATACCTGCTAAATCCATGGCTAAATCCATTAAATCGCCAAGCGACCAATGGGGTAAAGCCAATTGATCAAGTCGTTCTTTTGCCAACTCTCTTGATGTACTGTCTTGCGGGTATATATCTTTTATAGTGCGTTCAAGTAGACTCATATTTGAATTCCATTTTTGGGGGCTAATTTTTACGATAGACTTTTAACTGTGAGCCGTATTTGCTTCTTTTAAAAACAGCGGTAAACCACAACTCACAAGTATAACTTCATTCGCAGCTTTTGCGATTATTCTGTTGGTTTTTCCGACAAGATCACGGTAATGCCTACCAGCTGCATTATCAGGTACTATTCCCATTCCCACTTCGTTGCTTACACAAATAAGAGTTCCATTGAAGTTCCCTCCTAAGGTTGCAAGTTCCTGGGCTTTGATTTGCATCTCATCTTCACCGAACGTATTGTTCGTCAATTTAGCATGATACATTAGATTGTTAACCCATAAGGTTAGACAATCAACTAGGCACACAGAGCTTTTTGGCAGAGATTTGAGTGTAGTACAAAGATCGAGTTCTTCCTCTATGGTTTGCCAATTTAACCCCTGACGTGCAATTTTATGTCTGGAAATCCTGTCATCCATTTCAGGATCAATTAGTGGACAGGTTGCCACAAAAAACCTGTTACCACTTATATCCTCAGCTCGTTTTTGCGCATAATCACTTTTTCCGCTTCTGGCTCCACCTGTGATGAGAATTAATTTTGACATTTTTATAATTTGTACCTAAGATGTTGTATGTAAGCGTCCAATTAACCGCACCTTGCTTTGTCAAACTCCTGTCCCTGTAAGTGTTTCAGGGACGCCGCCATG
>JAOZTO010000567.1 GCA_029942265.1 Desulfocapsa sp. | reverse complement strand
AACTTTTCGGAAATTAGAATGCCTATACTGGAAAAAACGGAGTTGTTTGCCCGTTCCATTGGTGAGGCCACTGATATCGTAGAAAAGGAGATGTATACCTTTGTGGACAAACAGGTTACCATGCGTCCAGAGGCTACAGCTTCCCTCATTCGTGCCTATATACAACATGGACTGCATGTTCAGAAACCGATACAGCGACTCTTCACCATTGGCCCCATGTTTCGCCACGAACGTCCACAGAAAGGACGATTGCGCCAGTTTCACCAAATGAATGTGGAAGTCCTTGGAACTCCCAGCCCCAGAGTTGATGCCGAACTCATGGGAATGGGAGCCATGCTCTTTGAAGAATTTGGCATATCTGTCAGCCTTGAGATCAATTCTCTTGGTTGCCCTGTTTGCCGTCCCGTTTTCCGCAAAGCACTGCTGAACTTTATTGAAAAACGAAAGGACAATCTTTGTGACGATTGTACTCGGCGTAGCGAAACAAATCCTTTACGGGTTCTGGACTGTAAAAAACCTGGATGCAGAAAAGAGGTTGCAGAGGCACCGTCCATTTTGGAGCATCTCTGTGGTGATTGTGCTGATCATTTCTCTGCTGTTCAAAATGGTCTGAAACAACTTAACGTGCCTTATAATCTGAATAAATTTATGGTTCGCGGTCTTGACTATTACACTAGAACCACTTTCGAATTTACCACAGAAGATCTAGGGGCTCAAGCAGCGGTATGTGCCGGTGGCCGTTATGACGGATTAGTTGAAAAACTTGGTGGCCCAAAAGTTCCAGGAATTGGCTTTGCGTTAGGCATGGAACGACTGGTTCTTCTCTTGCAGCAAAAAGAAAAAGAAATAGCCAGTACTACAGTTGATATTTATGTGGTTGCACTTGGTGACAAAGCAATTGATTTCACCTTTCCTCTGGTTCACAACCTGCGCCGGAAGAAAATACATGCAATCATGGATCATGAAGGACGCAGTCTGAAAAGTCAAATGAAGCAGGCCAACAAATCTTGCGCCAGACATGTACTCATTATTGGTGAAAATGAATTTGAACAGAAACAGGCTGTCTTGAAAGACATGTCAAATCAGGAACAGCAAGGTATTAATATACATGCTGATAGTAATAAAATGGCAGAAACAGTAATTGAAAGTTGCCAATAAGATG
>JAOZTO010000566.1 GCA_029942265.1 Desulfocapsa sp. | reverse complement strand
GGGGAAAGGTATGAGTGAAGAAAGCATAATGGGAAATAAGGTAAAAGATCTTTACAAAACGTGTTGTAAGTCTGAATGGAATCCTATGACAACAGGTATTATTGTTGCGTTTCTTTCCATTCTGATAATGGCTTGGTGGCGACCATGGGGAGCTGTTGGAGCCATTCGTAACTGGGGTGACTGGATTATTTACGGGTTGAATATGATAATCGGAGCTGAGGAAGGATTGCTGGGGCTCTATGATGAGGCTCCCAAAAGTGCTTTAATTAGTTCAGGTTCTGTTATAGGAATAGGTTTCGTTTGTGGGGCATTTATTTCAGCATGTCTTGGAAAGGATTTCGCTTTTCGTATCCCTCCCTATCGTGAAATGGTCAAAGCAGTAATTGCTGGTATTTTGATGGGTATTGGTGCTGCACTTGCTGGTGGATGTAATGTTGGTGGCATGTACAATGCAATTGGAAACCTTGCTGCAAACGGCTTTACCATGTGGATTGGCCTTACGGTCGGTGTACTCCTTGGTTTAAAATTACTGTATCTTGAGATGGAATACATTGAGTGGGGGAATGGTGGATCGGGGACAATTAATATTCCCAATGGTGTTCAAAATATCCTGGCAGTTGCAGCTCTGACAATTCTTATTTGGGGAGCGTACACCTATGCCGGCAATGAAGATAGTGATTATATTGCCTCCTTGAGTGGTATTTTGATGATAGCAGCCGCACTTGGATATACAATGCAGCGTGGCCGATGGTGTATGGTTCAAGGATTTCGTGAACCCCATATGACAGGTGATTGTACTCTTGCCAAATCTGTAGCATTGTCAATCCTACTATTGGCCATAGGTGGTGCAGTGTTAAAGTACAGTGTACCTATTGCCCATGGTGGAGAGGCAGTTCTTAACCCTGCCAATTATGTACGAGGAACCTTCGGTTGGGGATCAATAGTTGGTGGATTTGTATTTGGTCTCGGTGCAATGCTTGCTGGTGGTTGTGGGTCAGGAACCCTCTGGCGAGTTGGTGAGGGCCAAGTAAAGCTTATTATGGTGGTGCCGTTTTTTGGAATTGCAAACTCACTTATGGTTAAATGGTTTCAGAATTTTGGACCAGACGAGATCAACCTTGAAAAGGCAGGAAAACTTGGTTCTTATGTGTATCTCCCTGATGT
>JAOZTO010000565.1 GCA_029942265.1 Desulfocapsa sp. | reverse complement strand
GGGCCGACGCCAACCAGGATATAGGCTTTTTCGTGCAGTCCCATATCACAGACACGGCGCATATATTCTTTTAGGAGCGGAATATCAAAACAGTATTGGGTCTGGATAAAATCGGCACCAGCTGCAATTTTCTTCGCCAGGCGTAGTGGGCGCCAATCATAGGGTGGAGCAAAAGGATTTGCGGCAGCACCCAGGAAGAAACGTGGGGCTGTCGTCAGCTTACGTCCACTGAGGAGTACACTCTCATCACGCATCATGCGAGCGGTGCGTAGCAGTTGGATCGAATCTAAATCAAAAACCCGTTTGGCTTCCGGCTGATCTCCTGCGCTGACATCATCGCCGGTGATGGCAAGTATATTTTGCACACCCATCGCTGCCGCCCCCAGTATGTCGCCCTGAATAGCAATACGATTCCGGTCACGACATGCTACCTGATAGACGGGTTCGTATCCGGCACGAGTGAGTAAAGCACATATAGCGACGCTGGACATATGAGTATGTGCACCTGATGCATCCACAGCATTAATGGCGTCACAAACGCTGGAAAGGGTCAGGGCAGCTCGATATACATCTTCGGGATCTGCACTGTCAGGTGGGTTGAGCTCGGAGGTAACGGCAAAACGGCCGCTTCGCAACACACGCTCTAAACGTCCGCCTGCTTTGAATTCATTTTCCATAATTTTCTCTCTGTTTGTTTTTCACTATCCACATTTTCAACAATTGGGATGTTAGCGGTGCTGACCCATCCTTTGGGCATTTTTTTATCAATACCGTGCAACATGTTGATCCATGAAGATGTTCCTTTTAATTGACGATTAACAGGCGGCTGAATGTGCAACATTTGAAAACCGTAGTTGGGCATTTTCAGAGAACGTTCGTAGACTTGTCTCCACACGCAGTGCTTTTCTGAATTAACTTCACAGTGTCCATTTTGACGAACGCCGCCACATGGCCCATTACGCAGGTTTTTGGGACAGCTCATGGAACAGGTCATACCTGTACTGTGCAAAACACACTGTCCGCACATATGGCAATCGAAAGTGGCTTCTTTGCCGATTTTTTCCACCCATGTAAAGAGAGGCGCCAAGCAGGAATCAGGCGTTAACCAACGCCTGAAAGGCTGGATTACCCGTGCCATACCATCATAGAATACCTCAAGAAAATG
>JAOZTO010000564.1 GCA_029942265.1 Desulfocapsa sp. | reverse complement strand
AAAAATAATGCTCAGAATATCATACATATGCCCATGCTTATTTTTAGAAAATTATTCGATTTTAAACGAAATGTCTATTCTCGGACAAGCTGTAGAGCACTATTAAAACATTTACATTCAGTGGTCTGGGCTGTATTGAACCCAACCCGAATATTTACAATATTAGACTCAACTTAAATATTTACGTTGATACACGAAACAATGAAAATATATAGAGATCTTAACGAAATCAAAGAAAGATTTACAAATGCCTGCGTCACCATTGGGAATTTTGACGGTGTTCATCTTGGGCACCAGCTTCTTTTTGCTGAGGTGGCTCAACGAGCCTATCGTTGTGGTGGAACAAGTGTGGCTGTAACATTTGATCCACATCCATTACAGGTTCTAAGAACTGAAGGAATAAAACTTATATCCACCTGTGATCAAAAGACAGAGCTTATAGGGCTTTCAGGTATTGATGTATTGGTTATCATACCGTTTTCTGTGAAGTTTGCTGGTATCAGTGCTGATCATTTTGTTGATGATATTTTGCTGGGAACCATTGGTGTCAAAGAACTTGTCGTTGGATATGATTATGCGTTTGGGAAAGGACGTGTAGGAAATATTCAGTTTTTAGAGGCTCAAGGGCGTGAAAAAGGTTTTTCTGTGACAGTTGTTGATGCTCATTACGAGCAGGATATGTTGGTAAGCTCTACAAAAATCAGGGAGTTGGTTGCTGATGGAAGGATGGCTGATTCAAAAATGTTACTTGGCAGGTATTATCAAATTCGTGGTGAGGTGCAACTTGGTCAGCAGCGCGGGGGCAAAGAAATAGGGTTTCCCACAGCCAACCTGAATATGGATGAAGAGGATCTTATTCCGAAAATGGGCGTGTATGTTTGCCAGGTCATTTGTGAAGGAAAATGTTACGGAGGTGTGCTAAACATAGGGACTAATCCCACTTTTGATGAAAAACAGCTGGTTGCAGAAACCCATATATTCGATTTTGATCAGGATATTTACGGTAAACCGATTAAAGTTAATTTGTTAAGATTTTTACGGTCTGAACGAAAGTTTTCAGGGATTGCAGAGTTATCCTCTCAGATTACTAAAGATGTAATAATGGCAAAAGCAATTTTGATTGAGCAGCAACAGGAAATAACGTTATCATGCGAAGAACGTTTCAATCAGTAATA
>JAOZTO010000563.1 GCA_029942265.1 Desulfocapsa sp. | reverse complement strand
GACAGTTTTACGTTCCATTTTTTTATAATTGTAATGGGTATTTTGTTAGCCCAACAGTTTTAATAAGTGGACAAAATCCACAATATCTCTTAATATTTTTTCGTATTTTCCATATAACCAAAGATCAAGGCAATTAAAGTAGAAAAATGACAAAAACATTTTACACTTATTGCATTTTTATGTGTTTTTTCCACCTGATATGATATTATCACGATTACAATGGAAAGCAATAACAAATTCACACCAAATCAAAACCTCAAGCTACTCGATCAAGTCTGGGAAATGCTACGAGATTATCATTACGCCATCTCCACTGAGAAAACCTACTGCCTATTTTGTGCATAATAGGGTTCTACCCAACAAAGGTACCAAACGCGACATAGGAATTACCAGACATCCCCATCTGGTGGCATTTTCGTAAACTTTAGCCCCTCCCAAACACCCTAGGGGGTTGAAGTCCAACGGTACGAAAACGTACGTTAAGGAATCTCGATATCATTATCCAAAGGATTGTTTAACGGTCTGAGTACACCTTTCATGACCTGCTCTGCCAAGGTGAAGGAATAATGCCCCAAGACATTGATGTGACCATAAACTAAGGGTGACAGTCTGGCCTTATCTTCCTCTTTTACTTCGGGTCTAATTGCACATTGGGACGAAGTCTGTCATAGAATTTTATTTTACCTTAGAGGCCACAATTATTACAAGAATATTCTATATAATATCACCCTAATGGGAAGGCACGCGCATGTTTTCCTTAATAGTCTCAAAAAGTATACTTTGCGATACGTTTAGCTTGACATGTCTCATTTAATGTCTCAATATAGGATTCTCAAATCTACTTAGACATTATGAAACATAAATGTGAGGATATTATGACACAGGTCGGTTATGCACGAGTTAGTTCAGTTGGACAAACGCTAGATGTACAACTTGATAAACTGAAATGTTGCGGTAAAATATTTAAGGAAAAGAAAAGTGCCACATCCAATAAGCGTATCCAACTGGATTCTTGTTTGGAATACGTCAGAGAAGGCGACATATTGGTTGTTACACGTTTAGATCGACTAGCACGTTCAACGCTGCATCTCTGCCAGATTGCCGAAATTCTGGAGTATAAAAGGGTTAATCTTCAAGTTTTGGATCAGAATATAGATACCGGGGATGCAACTGGTCGT
>JAOZTO010000562.1 GCA_029942265.1 Desulfocapsa sp. | reverse complement strand
TTGAGTGGGGGGAGATGACTTTGACGATTAACTTGTCGGTAGCACCTGATTGCACCTACACATCAAGTTCAACTGAATTCTCAAAAACCTGCCGATCAATGGCAACTAACGGTGCTACAATAATAGAAAGCAAACGATATATCATTGGAGAGACGATAAGTTCATATCGCATGATACAAAGGTACGATATCTATGAAGATGGTAGTAACACAATAAGTCGAAGCTCTAATCAGGAATCTGACGATAATGTTAAAAAATGTAATGGAACATCAGTTGTCGCCGGTTACCAGAACGGCGGACAAACTGGCTATCAAAGCTGTACAAATAGCTCAGGTTGGTACGCAGTATATTCTTTCGGGACTTCTGATAATTTAAGTGTAAATAACTATTTTCCTGATGGTGATTTACCACCAGGTCATTGTTCCTGTACTAATTGTTTGGTATCTTTTGTTGATGCCTGCTCATTTATACTCTCATTAGCAGGGACAGAAGTATCTTCTCCTATTGGTTGTCATGACTGGTGGGATCACGCTGATGATCAAGGTAATTGGGTGACGTGTAAGGAGTAGTACCACCCTAACCACCACCGAACGTATTGCCCGATGCTGACAGCATCAGCGCCTTGCCTTGCTCATAAAGCCGCAGGGAAATCAGGGACAGACCACGACAAAACAAGAAAAGAAACGGCAAAGAGACGCCGAACAAAGGTATACACTGGAATTTGTGCAGCGCGGTCTTCGAGCGAACCTCTCGTGTAATTTGACGTTTTGATTTTCAAATTACCTCTTGTGGTTTAATTGCACAAATCCAGTGATACCGGACGTTAGCTGCACTAAAACATTGCCAGTTGTGCCGTCTCTTTATTAAATCGCTTCTTGCTGGCCTCGTAATAATCCTCATCTATTTCACAACCCACAAAGTCACATCCGAAATAATGGGCAGCTATTGCCAAACTTGCGCTTCCTGAATGCGTATCAATTATTTTAAAAGTCTTCTTTGCGTACTCAGATAAAAGCCACTTATACAATTTAACAGGTTTTTGCGTCGGGTGTATTCGTTGTACTTGTTCGCACTTTCTAAAACCAGCCCACAGCAGCTCTTTTTTCTTCACACTTTTTTCATAGCTCGTCCAGGCGAGTTCGCCTGGGCTTAGGGAGATGGAAAAAAATAATCATCCAAAACAATCGTTTTTACTACCACCA
>JAOZTO010000561.1 GCA_029942265.1 Desulfocapsa sp. | reverse complement strand
CAACTGTTCTGCCTTTTCTGACAATCAGATCGATATTTTCCAGAACATTTTTATCTCCAGTATAAGTTGCTGCTACATTCTCAATGTTCAGGATTACATCCATTTTCTCGTTTATGGGTTTTTCCTCTCTGGTACTTCGAACATTCAAAAGTTCTCTGGTATATTTTTCTTTTGGATTATTCAGTAACTGCTCAGTCTGACCTTCTTCCACAAGCCGACCATTTCTCAACACCATAATCCGATGTGCCACCTGTGCCACAACGGCTAAATCGTGAGTAATATACAGGGCAGCCCTGTTCATTTTTTCAGTGACTTCTTTAACAGCTGCAAGAACCTCTATCTGGGTCGTAACATCAAGAGCTGTTGTCGGCTCATCAAAAACTATGATATCAGGTTTGCAGGACATGGACATGGCCACCATGGCTCTTTGCAGCTGGCCACCGGATAGTTCGTGGGGATAGCGCTGCCCTATTTTTTCAGGAGTGGGCAGGAATAGACGTCTGTATAATTCGATAGCTTCTTCTTCAGCTTCGCTTGCGGGCATAAGTCCATGCTGAACCGGCCCCTCGACGTACTGTTTCATAATCCGGTGGGATGGATTAAATGATGCGGCAGCACTCTGAGCCACATAAGCAATTTTTGATCCCCGTACTTTTCTTAAGTTTTCATCCGTTGCACCAAACAACTCTGTCCCGTCAAGGTTGATAGATCCAGATGCGATACGGCATCCCTGACGAGTATAGCCCATGGCGGCAAGACCTATTGTTGACTTTCCGGCACCGGATTCACCTATCAGGCCAAGAACTTCACCTCTTTTTAGGTTCAGACTTATATTACGGACAATGGGTTGCCATTTATCCTCAAAATAACCTTCGATGTTCAAATTTTTAATTTCTAGTAAATTCTTCATATTATTCATGCAAACCGCTTGATAAATGCAGAAACCAATCAACGATCAAATTGACACCTACGGTTAAACATGCAATTGCTCCAGCTGGAATTAAAGGGGTGTAAATACCAAAAGTGATCGCTCCGGCATTTTCTCTAACCATTCCGCCCCAATCTGCAAGCGGAGGTTGCAATCCGAGACCAAGGAAACTCAAGGATGCAATAAAAAGAAATACAAAACAGAATCGTAAACCAAATTCCGCCATAAGCGGCGGCATGGCATTGGGCAGTATTTCATAACGAATAATCCACCAGAGTCCTTCTC
>JAOZTO010000560.1 GCA_029942265.1 Desulfocapsa sp. | reverse complement strand
CGTGCCTCTTTTTGAAAGACGTAGTTTTTGCAAATCCACCCATAACTGCCAGTTTTTACTTAACTGATTTTCCTTACACGCTTTTTGTAAATCATCGAAGTTCACCTTCATTGATGACGTATATGTTTTGTTGTCGGGGTATAGATTTTTTAAGGAGTTTGGAAAACTCTTCAACAATTTTGTGACAGCATTGTGTAAATTTTGCTCTAGCTTTTCTCCATTATCCGTTTGGCCATAGAGCGCTTTGATTTTGGAAAGCAGGTGTTTTTTAATTTCGATCTGAACACCTTGAATACCAATAACACGATGCTTCTGGATCAGGCCGCTCAGCTGTGATCGAAATTGCCCTTCTGCACTTCCTCTTGCAAAACTCCATCTATACCCAAAATGAGCCAAGTTCGACATAATCGAATCAGCTTTTTTGGTTGTAGCAAGTGTTTGACGAATAAGAATATCACCCTCAGCCTCCGTCAACAATCTTGGTTCAGGTGACCAGCCACCCTCGAAACAATATTCTTCTATCAGGCGTAAACCAAAACTGTGGATTGTTGTGATGTATGCCTGATCGAGTGCTAAGACCTGTTCCATTTGAACATCTTTATCTGCAAGAAGAGCAGAGCGAATACGTTCACGGAGTTCATTGGCCGCAGCTTCGGTAAATGTAACCGCAACAATCCGTTCAGGTTTGACGTTGATATCTGTATTTTTTATCCATTCCGTAAGATCGGTATGAATTTTAAATGTTTTACCGGAACCAGCTCCTGCTGGAACAATAGTCAATGGTGGCAATGGCATTATTTGTCCTCCTTCTTCATAAACAAACTTATAAGAGGGCTGTCCTCTAATGCGTAGGGCGTGATGCTGGTTTCTTTTGCAAAGGCATCACCGTCAGTTTCTGTGTTAAGAGTAACAACACCTTCACGTAGCTGTTTCATCTGTTGTCGTATTTTATTGAGACCATTAATGGAAATATCTGTTCCTGTTTTTTCTACATCTTCTAAGAACGCTGCTTGCTCATTACCCAAAATCACCTGATCACGCAGGGTGTAGTATAAGGCTCCTGTTTTGGGTGAATTTTGTAAATATTCTTTTATATTTTCCGGGGTTCTATCAGATACTGTGCCGGATTCAAGCATTTTACAATAGAGAGAGGCTTGAGAATCGAAACCTTTTTCCATGCTTTCCTTACGTTTTTTGCTTTTGGAGGTCTTGTAGTCAAC
>JAOZTO010000559.1 GCA_029942265.1 Desulfocapsa sp. | reverse complement strand
TCTGGGGCAACTTGTAATCTGTCAGCATAGATCCAAGTTAATGTTGTAGCCATCATGCAGAAATTGAGATGATTAATCACAGCCTCTGCATTTCTTGTTTGTGATTTTGAACTGCCAACGTCCTGTTTGATTTCTTTGAACCCAGATTCTATTTTCCAACGAGCTCCATAATATTCTATTATCTGTTTTATGGAAAGTTCCAAATCAGTTGTCATAAGGGCAACGTAGCGTGTTTGCCGATATACCCAGACAATACGCACAGGGCACTTCATGGTTTTCAACATAACCACCTGTGAATACGCAAATACTTCTCGTTTCTTACCATAAAGAAATACTCTATATGGCTGCGCACTTTCTTTCCACTTGAGGGCACAATCATCAACACTTCCGAGCCGGTTGCCGTATTTTTTGGGACGCCCTGCTCTGCGTTTCTTATCACCGTTAAGAACTGGTGGGAAATCATACAGTGTAAGGTTGGTTCGTACACGGGTTAGCAGATTGAAACATCCGTCGGATCCTCTGTCTAGGCGAGACCAAAGTCCATCATTTCCAAACCAGCTATCTGCAACTATCAGTACAGGTAGCTGAAAGCATCTATGAACTTCTCTCACCATATTGGCAGCTTGTTCCATCTTGGTTTGAAAAGACACGATTTCACCTTTTCGTATTGCATTGATGGATTTTGCTTCAATATCTTTCTGCATCATATAAAAGCGGAAATCCAGTGGCAGGCAGACCCAACGAGATTTCACTACTTTCAACAAGCCCATGGCCAAAATACATTGTGACCATGGATAAGAATCTTTACTTCCCTTTGTAGCATGATTGTGAAAATGACCACACCCGAAAATCTTTTTCCCACTCTTCGGATTGATTGAATCGTCGATTGCCACCATAATTCGTCCGGCAGTAGTAGGGGCGGGTATTTGCTTCCACATGGTTCGCCACAATGCTTTCCATGGCAATGTTGGACTCGCCATGAAGGCATAAAACCGTTGACTCTGTATCTCTAATCCAAATAAGGTCTGCAAAGTGCGCAGCAAATTTGACGAGATTGACGAAGTAAATGGAACCACAACTGAAAGCAAAGCATACACAAACCAAACTTTTCTTTTTTGTCCTTGTTTGGTATTTGAAAATTCTCCTTGCAAAGGCAATAGTAAATCACGTAGTATGAACATTGGCAAGTACCTCCTTTTGATATAATTACAATTACTTATCTAA
>JAOZTO010000558.1 GCA_029942265.1 Desulfocapsa sp. | reverse complement strand
ACAAAAATCTTTGGAACGAGTGGCTACCCACCGCTGTTCCATGGAGGTAAATTCGGCACCTGCCTTTATACCCATGGAATACCCTGTTCCCACATTAAAAGGACACATCCAAGTCTGATGATGGGAATCTGTGGAGTCTGAAGTATATGACTTGTAAAGTCCACAGGCACCGCCGGTTGAAACAATGGTTGCCTTGGCTTTGAAGACATAAAAAATGCCGTTTCGGAGTCCGAATCCCATGGCTCCGATACATTGATCACCGTCCATCAATAAAGATGTAGCAACGATACGATTATACACTTCAGTTCCATATTCCATCGCTTTTTCGGCCATGATGGGCTTGAGAGATTCACCATGGATAGATATGTCCCACGCTCCGCGGTACTTGGGTTTTCCTTCTTCATCACGAATAACAGGCAACCCCCAACGTTCCAAATCATCCACGGCTTCATTAAGTTCCTCAGAATTACTGAGGGCAAGATCCTCTCGGAGAGGTCCGCCACCCACCTGAGACCGACACCAGCGAACAAGATCCTCAGGAGTTTTTCCCTCTGGAATATAGGTATTAATGGCATCCATGCCAGCGGAACAAGCACCACTGCGACTGATATGGGCTTTATCTATAATCGTCACTTTCATATCAGGATTGAGTTTCTTGGCTTCTATGGCTGAAAAGCATCCTGCGTTGCCTCCACCGATAATCAATAGATCGGTTTCAACAATTTCAGTTGTTATGCTTTCCAGATTTTCAGGTAATTGCATAGTCATTGAAATCTCCTTTATTAAGTTTCTAAATAGTGTTTTTTCGCGTTGACAAAACGGGTTCAAAATTTTCATTATCAAATGATTAATTATTTTTCATATTACAATGTGTCAAAAACAAAACTATCGGCTAGACGATAGAGCATATTTTTTAAAAAATATTTTTTTATCGTATTCTACAAATCACATATACTACTGAACTATCTGCCTTATTTGACAATACGGAGCATATTGGTCATTACTGTTTACAGTTTTATCGTATGGCCGATATTATCGTTTTGAATATGCATGTATAAAAAGATCTGTATGAAAAATAATTTCTATTTTTCGTGGGGAGGTTCCTCGTAAACATTTCAGCAAAAGGAGAAAAATCATGTATAAAAACAAGATCAAGCAGCTCACAATTATTTCTTTGCTTTCAAGTATTGTCCTTGTGGGTGCATTTATTGTGCAACCCGTTTCCGCAGGTGACTACCCTGA
>JAOZTO010000557.1 GCA_029942265.1 Desulfocapsa sp. | reverse complement strand
ATTACTCACTATGGTCAAACCAGGTGCTCAAATAGATCTGCTGACTCGTAAGGTAGCGAATGCCATGAGTACAGAGCTCGGACAACCGGTGCTGGTTGTCAACACACCTGGTGGCTCTCATGGAAGTGTTATGGCAATGGATCTTAAAAATGCCAAACCAGATGGTTATACTCTTGGAATATCAGCCACGGCAGCATTCACTTATTCTCCGCATTTTGTGAAAACAAGTTACACTTTCGATGACTATCAATTTCTTTCCCTGTTGGGACTCAATCAAAGTGGTTTAGTGTGTAATCCAGATCGTGGATGGAAAAGTATAGATGATGCTTTCGCTTGGGCAAAAAAAGAAAATAATGGTGGACTAACCTTCATGTTTCAGGGATCTGATGATCGTGATGTCATGAAACGTATCGCGGCTAAAGAAGGCGTTAAGCTTGCTCTTATGCCGAGCCAGGGTGGGCCTTCAATCATTTCAGCCGTAATGGGCGGCCATGTAGACATGGGGCATCTTGGTGCTATTTTATTTGGATATGTTCCGAAAAAACTTACTCTGATTGCTGCCTCAACGCCAACAAGACTCAAAGATCCCAAAAATCGCAAAGAACTTCAGGATGTACCTACTATCCAGGAACAGGGTTGGAATGAATCAGTGGAGATGTTCATAGTACTGACAGCACCTAAGGGGCTACCGGCAGATATTGTTGCAAAGTTGGAAAAAGTCATGCTCAAACTTGAAAAAGATGAACAGTATCGTGAGTTTGTTGCCACGAAACTCAAAATGGGACCTGTGGTTTATGGCCAAGCTGCTGCCAATAAGTATATGAATGAAGCGTATGAAAAATTTGGTAAACTTGCACAAGACGCAAAGTAAAAAACTGCACAAGATACTACTGATAAATTGTTAGGGATCCAACTTATGGGTCTCTAACATACTCATTGCGTATCTTTGCATTTTCCAAGTTGTAACTAATATCTTCATGACAATTCATGTGAGGACAGTATGACGCGCACTAAAAGAGATAGGTTAGTTGACGGCTTCGTTGCCTTGGGAAGTTTGGTTTTTTTATTGTGGATCATCCCAAATTTCACCCCACCATATCCTGGCTATGGTGTTTCTTCAGCATTACTTCCCAGTATAGTTGTCGGTATTATTCTAGTACTTTCGGTAATATCTTTGGGAAATAGCTTTTGGGCCCAATCCAAGAAAACATCAGCCTCAGAGAAAGATCAACAGGCTGATAATATC
>JAOZTO010000556.1 GCA_029942265.1 Desulfocapsa sp. | reverse complement strand
TGACAACTTGTTAAAGTTGAAACGGATTTCTTGAATATACTCAAATTGTCGATTGCGTTGTTCCCTTTTTTCTTTTGTTTGTGTTTTTCCGCCATTAGCAATTTTTTTTAGGTTTGTTTTTAAAGAAAAACCCAAATCCCTCAGAATTTTACCCACCGTTGTTTTGCTGACTTTGATATCGAGTTCGGAAAGTTCGTCAGCAATTTTTTGGGTGGTTTTCTTTGTCCATTTTAAATTGCTCATTGGATCCCCAGCTGTTTCGTATCGCATTAATTCTTCGATCTTGTCAATGACCTCTGGGATTTTTTTTTACTGATTTTCTTCCACCACCAGGCTCTCGAATGTTATTAATGTCAGATTTTTCGCCAAGGAGTTCGTGTCTTCCTTTGGCAACAGTTTTCTGGTCTATGTCTAGTAGTTCGCCAATTCTTTTATCCCCACCATATCCAATCCTCAATGATTCATATCCTGCATACAATCTCCTCTGCTTTTCGTTCAACGTACTGTAGAAAATTATCAATGCAGCCTTAAGTTCATGCATTAAAACGTCAGGTGTCATCTCTATACCTAGAGATTGCATTTTATCTTTTCTTGTTAGTTCTTGCTCTTTTTTGAGATTAGAAACCGTTGAATAATAAATATAAAGACCATACATTTTCTTTCGAGTGATTGTGTTATTTTTCACAAGTTCCAGCAACACATCTTCCACCTTAACCTTAAGAATTTTATGCAATTCAGATGCGGAAAAACCTTTTTTTGAGTTGTTGATCTGGAATTCGATCGTTTTCTTGAGAGATTTTACCTTTGAGAACATGGCTGATTGAAATGACCATATTCCGTGTTGATTGTATCGCGCTATCCTTTCCAATGAATAATATTTGCCACTATGGGAATAGCTTGTGATGTAATCGAGCTCTCTTAGTTTTCTTAACACCGTCATCCGGCATTGAGAACCTAGGGTGTCTTTCAATTCAGCCATCGACATTGTTTTCTTGCATTTTAAGGCAGTTAGCAACGTATCTGTTGAAAATATAGATTTTTTCATATGTTACAATCCAGAATATTGTTGAACGATATTCTGGATTGTAACATTTGCCTGCGCCAAAAGTCAACCTCTTCGTGAATTCATTTTTTTTCGTATACACAGAGAGTTACCCTGTTTCAGGTGAGGAGATTGCGGTGTATTTTATTGGGCCGTCATGTTACAATTAAGACCAAAAAGTACATTTTATTTATTTCTGAGCCCT
>JAOZTO010000555.1 GCA_029942265.1 Desulfocapsa sp. | reverse complement strand
TAATAGCTGAGAAAGATATGCACTCGACTGGATTTACGGTGATACGGTTTGTGAGCTCTGAGTCTCTCCCGTTGTTCTGTCCAGCCGATCGTTACACCCGGCTTCTCCTTCCCTACAGTGGGCCGGCCCCATCGAGCGAGCCACAGCCACACTGCCGAAGATGTGGATGGGGTTCGAATTCAACATGGTACTATTTTGGGTCGGGTGTAGCTTTTACGGGCCAACCTCAATTATTGCTTAAAAATATCTCCCTTAATGAATCTATACCCCCAGTATACGAGAACTATTATAAATAAAGGGCCTATAACAACTGGACCAATACCATTATAATCAAGCATTGGCACAGCAAGGAAGAGAATACTTATAACTATTGCAATTCTATCTTTTTTTTCATAGTATCGTCCGTGTTTTAATTGTGGTAAATGGGTGCTGTTCCCCAATGTAGGTTCTATATATTATTTAAGTGTCCAAAAAATTTTTTCCCTCATACTGTAATATTGATCTGCATCGCCAACTTTAACGGTTGATTCCATTTTTGATTTAGGAAAAATAAATTCGAAAATATCGGTGAAGTCGGATGATTTTTACTTTCCATATTCCTTCCTCGAAAAAACAACTTTAGCTCTTGTAATATTGTATATTGATTCATGTCTTACAACTTGTAGTTGTAAAGAAGACCCGAGGCTTCTCAAGGAAATTTTCCGTAGGTTTGTTGTAAGCATAGGGGCTAGTGATTACTCGATCGGAATTTTTTTTTCGGCATGCTTTTCTAAGAGAAATTGCGGCAGATTTCTTTGCCCCCCCTTTCATATTTTTTAAAATACAATCTTCATAATCTTTAGAACCAAATTTTGAATCCCAAAATCCGACATTAGCACTACCGGCAGTAATAAAAAACCGAGCCCAGAGGGCCCGGTTTTCCAATAACCCCTAAAAGGGGATAAAATGCTTTTGCCCCCTGAGGGGGAAAAAGTCGAGTCGCCCTTTGCTTGTTTTTAATGTCTCAAATATTTAGTACTTGGTATCTTCGGTATCTTTTTCTTGCTTTTCTTGGTACTTGACATATTTACGTATTTTTTCCTCATCAAGGCCAACAGTATCAACACAATACCCTCGTGCCCAAAAATGATTGCCCCAAAAAGGCATTTTCTTTAGCTTTCGAAATTTCTTCAGCACACGAATCGCTGTACGTCCTTTTACTGTACCCATGAAACTCGATATAGATATTTTAGGAGGAATTAGCACAAGAA
>JAOZTO010000554.1:279-1254 GCA_029942265.1 Desulfocapsa sp. | reverse complement strand
TTGTATTATTATTTTCATAGTAAGAATACTATCTCTTTTTAAGAGACAATTCAAGTGAAAAGTGTCTCTTTTTAGGAGACGGTACACCAATGGAAACCATGGGGTCGCACCAAACTAACAAACTGAAATAACAATAAATATCATGTTAAAATGGGCTACATGTAGGGACAGACCACTTTTTCCGCCCTTCTCAGTATTTTACATCTTAATCGCTTGCTAAGTTATGTGATTATATGCTAAAGAGTTCGGCGTGGGATCCGGTTCGTTCCAAGTAAAAATTCTCATCACCGATCCTGTAGATGAGAATCCAGTCTGGTTCGATATGGAAATCCCGATGATTTTTCCAGTTTTAAAGGATCTTTTTTCTGGCACTTGATCCGCTTGTAATCCTTTTTGAACTCTGTGGTGTAATGGACGTTCACCCTTCAAGTTCCTGGAATAGCTGTTCGGTGGAGGAAACGGAATGCAGATTCTGCTCGTCTTCTGATTCCTGCAGGGTCGTGGCCGTCAATTTGTTGGGAACCTTCAATTCGAAAGGAACTCCACGTTGCAAGGCAATCTGGGAGAGGTACATGGAGATCGCCTCGGACATAGTGATGCCCAGTTTTTTCAAAATCTTCTGGGCTTCTTTCTTCACCTGTGGATCAACGCGAGTCTGAATCGTTGCTGTTTTACTCATATCGCCTCCTATGAATGTTGCACATGTAATGATATTGTCACTACATGTATGATACACGCTTTGAACTGAAAATGACAAACAAAAAGTACCCTAACCATCTTCAAAAGAATTCCACCATCAAAGTGTGTTTTCAAATGAGTCATATCATAATACGAGAGCACACAGGTTATGAAAAACCACCATCACCTCAGTTATCGCTAGAACCTAGATAAAAATAGAGTGATGCCTAGTTTCTACTGCCTTGACACTATGCAGTCGAGCGATTACAGTTTCACTATGTACACAGTTAAAACGCT
>JAOZTO010000554.1:0-269 GCA_029942265.1 Desulfocapsa sp. | reverse complement strand
CCTGAATTCGACAGATGGCTTAATGGCCTAAAAGACCACATGACCCGTCTTAGATTAAGCCGTCGTCTTGATAAAGCACAACGCGGCAATCTTGGCGATATTAAAGCGGTTGGTGATAGTGTGTTTGAAATGAAGGAGCATTTTGGTCCCGGGTGGCGAATGTATTACACCAAATGCGGTGACACTTTGATCGTAATGCTTGGTGGTGGAGACAAAGGAACGCAGAATTCCGACATCGCCAAAGCCAAACAACGCAAAAAACTCATTGG
>JAOZTO010000553.1 GCA_029942265.1 Desulfocapsa sp. | reverse complement strand
AGTCCCACTTCAACAGCGGCAAACAAAACTGCAAGCCCCCTACAATCTGCCACTGTCCTTCAACCTGAAACGCCTCAAACATCCGAAACACATGAGGAAACTATAAGCACCCAAGCAGCAGCAGAAACGCCTGGTTCCCCTCCCAATATATCTCCGCTACCTACTCCTCCAACTCCCTCTCCCGAAGTTACAATAGCAGACATTCAGCCAGAGACTGTCATTGAAAGTAGTGCATCAACGCCAACAATCAACGCAGTTGATGCCATGGGAATGGAGGATAGCAGCATTGCCCTTGACCTTTCAAGCCAACTTACAGATACGGATGGTTCCGAGTCGCTAAGCATCACGATCAACGGAGTTCCACAAGGAGCAAGCCTTTCTGCAGGAACAGATCTTGGAAATGGTGAGTGGATACTCAGCCCTGAAGACCTTGTTGGGCTCTCTCTAAACCCTCCCCCCAACAGTGATGATAATTTTAGTTTGACAATCACAGCCACAAGCACAGAAATCAATGGCGGTGAGCAAAACTCAACATCTGAAATAATAGATGTTTCTATGGAAGCTGTTGCCGATGCCCCAACAATATCGGCACAAATGGCAGAAGGACTTGAAGACAGTGCCATAGCACTTACTATCGACTCAGTACTCACCGACACAGATGGTTCTGAAACGCTTTCGAATATCACTATTTCTAATATCCCGCAAGGTGCCACACTCTCTGCCGGCACAGAAAACATGGATGGTTCTTGGTCAGTAAGTCAGCAGGATCTTGCAGATCTGACAATCACTCCACCGCAGGATAACACTGACAACTTCGAACTCAAACTGTCTGTAACGTCCACAGATTCAAACGGTTCGTCTGCTACTTCTGCTACTACTTTACCGGTAACGGTAATGGCTGTTGCTGATGAGGCAGTTATTACAGGCACTGGCGATAATGTTATTGAAGACACAAGCCAGTCTGTAACAGGACAACTGGGAATCGTTGATCCCGATGCTAATGAAGCACACTTTTCTGCTACAACTGTTGAAGGGGATTATGGATCGCTCAGCGTAGGAGAAGATGGAGCTTGGGAATACACTCTTAACAATAATGCTGATAATGTTCAGCAGCTTGATAGTGGTGCTACGGTTACTGATACGATTACGGTTACCGCAGCGGATGGCACAACCCATGACCTTGTTATGACCGTTAATGGTAGCAATGATGATCCGGTTATTGATACCATTACGGCCACAACTGCAACAGAAGACGGAAATGCGA
>JAOZTO010000552.1 GCA_029942265.1 Desulfocapsa sp. | reverse complement strand
ACTCAGCTGCAGCCTACGGCCCAGGCTGACAAAATCATCTATATTGCTGCAGCCGCAAAGGTGGCTGAGGCTCTGGAAGGAACATCGTCTGATACTGGCCAGGTACTGTTGGCTCCTATAGAGTCTAATGTTATTCCTCTGCCCCATCAGATTCACGCCTTGTCCCGGGCAATTTCCAGTGACAGAGTGCGTTACTTGTTGGCTGACGAAGTAGGGCTCGGCAAAACCATAGAGGCTGGGCTTGTTATTCGCGAACTGAAACTTCGTGGGTTGGTGCGCAGAGTCTTAATCATTGCTCCCAAGGGGTTGGCCACTCAATGGGTCGCTGAAATGCAAACTCATTTTAATGAGTCATTTCAACTCGTCTTGCCAAGCGATTTCAAAACCCTGAATCGTTTAGCACCAGTCTTTGCTGAAAACAAATCTTCTCATTTCCAAGCAAACAATCCCTGGACATTTTTTGATCAGGTGATTGCCCCCCTTGACTCTGTTAAGCCTCTTGAAAAACGGCGAGGATGGAGTGACGAACAGGTCGCCAAGTATAATCAAGATCGTTTTGAAAACCTAATCACTGCTGGCTGGGACTTGGTGATTGTTGATGAAGCCCATCGTCTTGGAGGAAGTACAGATCAGGTTGCCCGCTTTAAACTGGGTCAGGGCCTGGCTGAGGCAGCCCCCTACCTTTTGCTGCTCTCGGCAACACCGCATCAGGGCAAGAGTGATGCCTTCCATCGCATTATGACCCTGGTAGATGAGGAAACATTTCCCGATGAAGCCAGTGTCTCTCGTGAAAAAGTAGCGACCTATGTAATCCGCACTGAAAAACGAAAATCAATTGATGCCGATGGCAACCCCCTTTTTAAACCGCGTAAAACTGAGATGGTGCCTATTCGCTGGGAGGATCGTCATTTTGAGCAGGAATTGTTGTACGAGGCAGTGACCGATTATGTTCGAGAGGGATATAATCAGGCTATTAAGGATAAGCAGCACCATTTTGGTTTTTTAATGATCTTGATGCAGCGCCTGGTGGTTTCCAGTACCAGAGCTATTCGTACCACCTTAGAGCGTAGGCTTGAGGCCTTACAAGCTGACAAGAATATTATTTCACAGCGACTTGATGACATCAGCCTGAAGGAAACCGCTGATCTCTATGACATGGATGGAGAAGAGCTACTTGGCGAGATTTTACAGACTCATGTTCGTGCTTTGCAAAATGAGTCCAGCCATGTTGAGACATTACTTGCGGCTGCAAGTAAATGTGAAGAG
>JAOZTO010000551.1 GCA_029942265.1 Desulfocapsa sp. | reverse complement strand
ACTTTCTGCAAAAAATTCAAAATTATCAAAAAAAAGTGTTGTCAATGTCTCTCAGTTAATCACTGTTGACAAGTCATTTCTTACTGACAAGATACACACTTTGTCCAGTAAATTAATGGCTCAAGTAGATGACGGTATACGGTTAGTGCTCAAATTATAAAACCACTTAACTTTATAGCGAATTTCAATTTCTTACCGAACCCTTAGTCAAACTATCCGTTTTCCACCCCATGCAGCTCGTCTGGACAAGAGGTGACACGTACTTCAGGTGAAGAAAATTCGTCCTGATCATAACAGTAGATTCCGCAATTCAAACAACGCTCTGCTTCAGTGATACATTGTTGTTCTGTAATTGTTCCTTCAACTTCTCTGAATGTTCCCATACGTTCTTCCAAGGGGATTATAGGTTTTACAGCACTTGTTGAAGTCGGTAAAACATTAAGCAATGAGTCCACTAATGCCGGAGCCATCATCTCACGCTGCCTGTCTTCAATCGGTGGAATATCACCTGTAGTAACGTAATAGTGTATGGATCTGGCCGCATATCGTCCACTCGCTACTGCTTCTACCAAAAGACGTGGTCCTGTATAGCAGTCACCACCGGCAAACACACCAGGAAGGTTGGTTTCCAGTGTCTCTTGAGATGCATCAATTGTACTGTAACGGGTTTTTGCCAAGCCATCGGATTCGACGATTGAATCTAAATCAGCAGCCTGTCCAACTGCCTGGATTACCACATCACAGGCAAGGATCTCTTTTGACCCTTCTACCGAGATAACATCAGGCATCTCCCCAACCTTTTCCTTCAAAGTAACAGTCTCCACTTCGATGCCTGTCAATTGGCTATCTTCCCCTACAAAGCGTACAGGAGAGACAAGACAGCGCATTACGACACCTTCAGTTTCGGCATCTGTGATTTCATGGGCATTGGCTTCCATCATATCTTTGGAAAAACGGAATATCAGAAGAACACTCGAAGCGCCTGAACGTAGTGCAGATCTGGCACAATCCATAGCTACATTACCTGCACCGATCACAACAAATCGTTTACCAGTGATAATATCTTCCTCGGTATGAAAACGCCTCAGGTACTCTATTCCGCTATAAATGCCAGAGAGCTCCTTGCCTTCAAAAGGCAGCATCCGCCCATGCCAACAGCCTATGGCAAGATACACTGCATCAAACCCGACAGCTTTCAGTGATTTAATAGTAATGTCTTCACCAAGGGTCACTCCAGTGTGAGCTTTCACCCCAAGCTCCAATACACCTT
>JAOZTO010000550.1 GCA_029942265.1 Desulfocapsa sp. | reverse complement strand
CCTTTTTATTGAAAAACAATAAAGTTTGTTTTTCTTGCCTAGAGTTGTTGTAACTCTAGGCAAGAAACAGCGTGTTAGATCGATCGTAACTAGATCCTTAAGAGATCGTTGAACAGCATGATCGACACGCTGTACCTTTTACAAAGTCGAATAGTTGCTTAGAACACAGGAAATACCCTGTGATTCCGAATACAAGTATGACTTCCAAAAGATAACAAACCTACTTCAACTACAAAGGTTAATGATTATGACACAGACTATTGAAAAAAGAAATAATGAATTTGTTGGAATTGACGTAGCAAAAGGCAAACTTGATATCTGTTTAGGTGAAGCTAACAAGAGATCTTCTATATCTAATTCGGCCCAAGGGTTCAAGGAATTAAAGAAATCACTTCCAGAACCTAATCGATGTATTGTCGTCTTGGAGCCTACAGGCGGTTATGAGAAAGAGGTCATAGCTTACCTTCAAAAGAATTCATACAAGGTTGTTCTTGCTAACGCCCTTAGAGTTAGAAGGTATGCAGAGGCAATGGGTTTTTTGGCAAAGAATGACCCAATTGACAGCTATGTCATTAAAAGTTTTGGAGAAGATCTGTTTCCTAAGGGGAAGCTTACCGTATTGATCACCAAAAGCGATGACTTTAGAAAATTAGAGATGTGGCTTAATCGCAGTCGACAACTAGTCAAGTTAATAACGAGTGAAAAAAACCGTATTGACAAAACAACCGATAAGGACATTATAAAATCAATCGAGAGAATTATTCGCGGTTTCGAAAAAGAGCTAAAGTCAATAGACAGTAAGTTAGTAAAGCTCAGCGATAAATGTCAGTTGTCAAAACAAGCCACAAAGTACAAGCAGGTAAAGGGTATAGGTAAGGTATGTGCCAATGCCCTGGTGATCTACTTACCAGAACTGGGGAAAATCAACCATGGCCAGATAGCGGCTTTAGTTGGTGTGGCGCCATATTGCAAAGAGAGTGGAAAAAACAAAGGAAAGAATAAAATTAAAGGAGGCCGGCAAACATTACGAGGCCTTCTGTATATGGGAACTCTTTCAGCAATAACACACAACCCGGCAATTAAAACATTTTATGATCGATTGATGAAAAATGGAAAACACCACAATGTGGCAATGGTAGCTTGTATTAAAAAGTTATTACGAATTTTAAATGCTATGGCAAAAAACAATACATCATGGCAAGAGAATTATGGGGTTAAATAAACTCTAAAAAGCATCAATTTGTTGTTGCTTTTTGACATAGTTGCTGTTC
>JAOZTO010000549.1 GCA_029942265.1 Desulfocapsa sp. | reverse complement strand
AATTTTTGCCAAAGTAATGCAGGGTGGCGAGGCACAGGTAGGTGCGGCGATAGTTGTAGATAGTTGAACTATGCCTGCGCTTATTTTTAGAAAATTCTTCGATTTTGAACGAAATGCCTATTCCCGGACAAGCTCCTAGGATCTTGTTCGAGAATAGGTATACTCAGACAGTGAATGCCTGACGAAGAAAAGGCTTGATTTTTAAGAGTAACTTTGTACCTTGTTGAAGGTAATAAACAGTAACTATTCGGGTTGGGTTCAAAACAAGCTCAACCACTGAATTATAACTGTTTGGAGAGGGGTTCAGATAAAGACCGACTACATAAACTCATATGCTTAAACACAATAAAACAACAGTATCATTCATAATAGTCACAGTTTTGGTTGGAATTACTGCAACCTGGTTTACATGGGATTACATAAAAAATAAATTATTCGCTGAAGCCCTGGAAGATGCCAGAATTATTGCAAGATCCATTGATGTTACTGAAATTCAGAAGCTAACAGCGACTCCTGCCGATCTGAATAAACCCGAATATATTTCAATCCATCAAAAGTTACAGTTTATCAGAGAAGGCCACTCCACCTGCCGTTTCCTGTACTTAATGGGACAAAAGAGTGATGGTTCAATCTTCTTTTTTCTTGATTCTCAACCGGAAGAGAGCAAAGATGCAATTTTCCCCGGTTTGATTTATGAGGAGGCTTCTGATGAATATAAAGAGGCTCTTGCTACAGGTAGGGAGCAGACTGTCGGGCCGATTACAGATAGATGGGGACACCTGATAAGTAGCTTAATACCGATTTACGATAAGAATAATGTCATGGTAGCGACCCTTGGAATGGATATTACTGTTGACGATTGGAATAGCAGGATACTCTCAAATATTCTATTACCCATTGTTTTAATGGTTTCAATAGTGGGCTTAAGCATTTTTCTTTTTCTAATGAACGCAGGTCGTATAAAGCTTGTAAGTATGCACAGAGAAAAAGAGGAATCACTTAAAAAACTGGAAAAAGCACTGGCAGACGTTAAACAGTTGCAGGGAATTTTACCCATCTGCTCCAATTGTAAGCAAATCAGAGATGGTGATGGGTATTGGAGCCAGGTAGAATCCTACATAAGAGAACATAGTGAGGCAGATTTTACTCACAGTATCTGTCCGGATTGCGTAGAAAAGCTCTATCCAGGTATGTGTCAGACTAAGAAAAATTCAGAAACACCTACTTGAAATATTGTAAAAGAGCATGCAACGTAGTCATTGGATGCGGTGGACAACC
>JAOZTO010000548.1 GCA_029942265.1 Desulfocapsa sp. | reverse complement strand
GCACAAGCCTTTGGTGAGGTCAGGGTGAGTCGTTCCGCTTCCATTGCATCTTTATAAAGTTGAGGCCAGGCTGTTTGGAGGAATTGAAAGTTACTCATTTTCTTTTCTCACGCTTGAGAGTTTTTTCAATTCACGATCAAAGTCTGATTCTATCTTTTGGGTTTTATTGAACTTGTCATATTCTTTTCCAGCCTTGGATATGGCTTGTTTTCTGGAGATACTCCCTTTGTCCGGTAATATCTGGTATTCGTTAAAGGTGAGGAATTTATCAACGCTGCCGGCAAACTCCTCCATGGTGAAGGCTGTTCTGTTTTCAATGATGTTTTCGATATAATCGAAGAAGCCAGTAATGGTTCGTTCCAGTTTTTTAATCTCTTTCTCTGGAAGATAGTTTTTTGCAATTTTTGCGTCAGACTTTAAAACTCTTCCGTCGGGACTATTTTTCCAGGTTGTAAGTCCCATGAATTCTTTTTCCCCATCGGCCTTGCTATAGACTATCTCAGCAGCGGTTTTGCCAGAGATGGCGTAATGGAACTTGTTTTGAATGGTGGCGTAAAAATCTTTGGTGATTTGGGAGTTTGGGTCATAATCAATACTACATTCAGAGAAAATATCAGTTATCTGCTGGTAGATCCGCCGTTCGCTTGCCCTGATTGAACGAACTCGCTCCAGAAGTTCCCGAAAATAATCTTTACCAAAATAGCGACCGTTTTTTAGCCGTTCATCATCAAGAAGAAAGCCTTTGAGCATATACTCCTTTAGACGCTCGGTTGCCCAGATTCTAAACCTTGTGGCTTGGCTGGAGTTAACCCGATAACCAACCGAGATAATGGCATCAAGATTATAATATTTTGTCTTGTATTTTTTGGAGTCGTCGGCAGTTGTTTCCAAAATGGAAATAACTGAATGTTCTGCAAGTTCACCGCTGGTGAATATATTTTTCAGATGTTTACTGATTGCCGGGACATTAACCCCGAAAAGTTCAGCCATCCGCTTCTGAGTAAGCCAGATATTTTCATTATGAAAGAAGATCTCAACCTTAACATTACCGTCCGGGGTGGTATAGAGGAGAAATTCGGTGAGTTCGTCTCGAGTAGTAAGCTGATTCGTCATACCAACTCACCTTTAAATGCCTTTTGAATCAAGCAGTTGAAGAGATCTTCTGATTTTTGCAAACTGGCTTGGGCTTGTAGTTTTTGTTGTTCAATAGCTTGGATTCGTTCTGCAAATTGGTCTTGGAGGTTTCTTGCTGGTAATAGTAGTTGTATGTTAATTAGCCTGGTTAG
>JAOZTO010000547.1 GCA_029942265.1 Desulfocapsa sp. | reverse complement strand
CGAAATGATACGAAATTTCCGTGCCTCGAATATGAAGTTTTTTACAAATCCATCCAAAATTCAGACTTTTTACGGGTCTGTCAACTGTATCCAAAATAAATGATATTTGCCACAAGTTTTCAAGAGAATGACTAATTAAATTGCGTTGCCATTTTCAGGATAGGAGCATAACTCTCCGCAATAATTTTTAAATATAAGATTACTACCATTTGAGATGACATATTGCGGAGTAAGTGGAATTTTACCTTTACCACCTGGTGCATCTAGTGCAAGAGTTGGTATAGCCATTCCGGAAATAGATCCGATAAGCTTACGCATTATATTGATACCACAACTGGAGTGGGTTCTGAAATGGTTGGTTCCATAGGTGAGATCCCCTTGAAAAAGATAGTAGGGTTTTACTCGCATTCGCAGCAGTCCAAGAAAGAGCTCTTTTAATGTGTTAGCATTGTCATTAATCCCTTTGAGGAGAACAGTTTGGCAACCAAGTGGAATACCTGCGTCAGCAAGGAAGTTACACGCAGCAGATGCTTCAAGGGTAAGTTCTGTCGGGTGGTTGAAGTGCGTATTAATATACAAGGGATGGTATTTCTTGAGGATAGTTAACAGCTCGTTTGTGATACGCATCGGAAGCGTGCATGGTACCCGTGAGCCAATTCGGATAAGATCAAGATGTGGGATTGCGTGGAGCCGTGAAAGTATGGAATCAATCCTGCTGTCAGAAAGAAGAAGCGGATCACCACCCGAAAGCAGAACTTCTCGGATTTGTGGTGTTCTTCTGATATAATCAATACCTTCTTCGATGGCACTATCTGATATTGCCATTAACGGGGTGCCAACTATACGTTTTCGAGTACAGAATCTACAATACATGGCGCATTCATTGGCAACTAGCAGCAGAACCCTGTCTGGATATTTGTGGACTAGATTTTGGACAGGGCTGAGTTGTTCTTCGCAAAGAGGATCAGGAACACAGGTCGAATCCTGCAATTCCAGAAGATCGGGAACAGCCTGTTTCCACAAAGGATCGCCAATCGATTGTATATGCTTTAGGTAATATGGATTGATCCGCATTGGAAAGCTTGCACAAACAGCCTGTAATGCGGTATCATCAAAGTCAAAATAGCGAGTGAGTTCGGTTGGACTATGCACCGAACTCTGTAGAATTTCTTTCCAGTGTGTCATAGTGATATATTATGAAGGATTGCTACCAAAATGTCAAATTCCTATTAACAGGATTTTTCACATAAACAGATAACCTACTGAATTGTATATGTTTGGATATT
>JAOZTO010000546.1 GCA_029942265.1 Desulfocapsa sp. | reverse complement strand
CAAGTCTATTCCTTTTTCTTCAGATTCAAGAATAGATTTGCCATTGGTGAAACCGACATCACCATACAGTGTTTCGGGCTTCAAATTATTTTCTTCGAGACACCCATCAGTTCACGCCCATGCCGGGCGTACACAAAACGCTGCACTGGAAAAAATGAGCTCCTGGTTTGGCTATTTTCCCTGCCACGCGCAACATTTGGTGCTTATTCAATCATCGTGATACGCATCCATTTTTCCCGTGAGCCGAAACGTTCTGTGTCCCAATAAATCCATATTCTCAATCACAGTCACCATATAGAAGTTGCGTTAAGATCAACTTTGTGCTTAAGTTGAAGCTATGGAATTCAATTCAACTGACGAAATATCTTCTTCTGAAGCACAAATAATTATCAGAGAAATTATCTCTAATGGTACGGTCATTTTCACACATCATGCCAAAGAGAGAATGATGGAACGTGGATATTCAACACATGATGTTGAGTTCATTTTAAAACATGGAATAATTGTCAAAAAAGAGTTCAAAAACAAAACTCAAACATGGTTATATAAAATTGCTGGGCAAGATCTTGAAGGAGATGATGGTGCTGTAGTTGTAACCATCATAAAGCGTATGTCTGCAGTTATTATAACCGTTTTAGGCTGAGGTCAAATCATGGAAAAATGCTACTCTTGTGGAAATAGCATAAAAACAATAAAGGACAAACCATATAAATTTGACGAATGTGGCATTAATGTTGTCTTGTATGGTATCACTCAATACACTTGCCCTACTTGCAATGAGTCATACGCTTCCATTCCAAATCTCCCTAAATTACACCGTATTATTGGCACACATATCTGCACAAAACGTAAAGCGTTATTGCAACCTGAAGAGATTAAATTTTTACGAAAAGATTTACATCTTAAAGCAAAAGAACTTGCCCTTACTCTTGGAGTCACTGCGTCCACAGTTTCTCGCTGGGAAAATGGTAAAAAAGAAATTGGAGAGGCACATGACCGCTTATTAAGATCAATATACATGATGTATGCATCGGAACAAGCACATCATATCATCTGTGAAGGAATTCTCGAACTATTTAAACAATTGCCTGCCAAAAGGAAAAAAATTAAACAATCAACAGAAATTTCACTAAATCCACAAGAGTGGTTAAATGAAAATTTGACTACTTACTGATAGAACGTAAGAAACGAATATAACACTTCACAGAATCGGGTAATCGGGTCAGAGGGAGCCGGGAAGCCCCCGTCTGCCCACAGAACCGTGCGTACGGGTCCGTACACGGCTCCTCAT
>JAOZTO010000545.1 GCA_029942265.1 Desulfocapsa sp. | reverse complement strand
AGCATTATTTTTAGACAATTCTGAAGAGTTTGGGCGAAAGGGCATTGTCGGACAGTCTCCTAGGTGGATTAATTGCTGTTTGTAAGAGTGTCGTCACCAAAAAGTGCATCAAGGAATTCATCTGGGTCAAAATCACGGAGGTCATCGATCTGTTCACCAATACCGATAAATCGAATTGGGATTGCGAGTTCACGACAGATACTGGCAACAATTCCACCCTTGGCTGTACCATCAAGCTTGGTCAGGGCAAGACCAGTTATGTCCACCGCTGCGTTGAAAAGTTTTGCCTGAGAAAGTGCATTCTGTCCAGTTGTTGCATCGAGCACCAGCATAATTTCATGTGGGGCACCAGGAAGTTTTTTTCCCATAACCCGTTTGATTTTCTTCAACTCTTCCATGAGGTTGACCTGCGTGTGCAGACGTCCGGCTGTGTCAACAATAACCACATCATAATCTTCAGCTACTGCTTGCTCCATTGCACTAAAGGCAACGGCGGATGGGTCGGTGCCTTCCTTTTGATGCACCACAGCAACGTCATTACGATCTCCCCAGATTGTCAGTTGAGCCACTGCTGCTGCGCGGAAAGTATCTGCTGCAACGAGTAGTACGGATTGTCCAGCTTGTTTGAACTTTTTAGCCATCTTACCGATAGTTGTGGTTTTTCCAACACCATTTACTCCCACAACCATAATTACGAAAGGTCCGGAATTTGGTAAAACCATCTCAGCTGGAGTGTCCGACTCCATGATAAATGAACGAAGTTTCTTTTTGAGTACAGTTCGTAATTGTTTCGGATCAGAGAGTGCGTTGCGCTTGACCTGTTTTCTGACATCGTCAAGAATTTCCATAGTGGTGCTGATGCCAAGGTCGGCAGTGATTAAGATTTCTTCAAGCTCGTCAAAAAGATCAGCATCAATTTCTTTTTTTCCAAGGAAGAGCGTGTCCATGCGATAAACCAGCGATTCTTTGGTCTTGCCAAGGCATGTGGAGAGACGCTGGAACATGTTTTCTGTGGCAACTGCTTCTGTTTGTGTCTCTTTTGGCTGTGGCGAAACTTCTTGAGAGACTTCTGATGCAGAGGAGGGATCAGAAGACTCAGCGAGAGCTACCTGTTCTTTATCTGCGATTGTATCATCATTGTCTGAAAATGTTTTTTTAAACCAGCTTAACATATATAATGTTCCTTGTTGCTTGTGGAGTTGTGAAATAAGTGTACACAGAAATTATGTATACTAAGTCCAGATCATAAAGAAAGCAATAAAAAGAGTGTAAATATTCGGCTAGCACCCCATCTTCGCTT
>JAOZTO010000544.1 GCA_029942265.1 Desulfocapsa sp. | reverse complement strand
ATCATACATGCAACTTCGCACATTCGTTTTCCAAGGTTTTCAGCGGTACCGATACCCGTTTCATCGCTTTCATATCCATTTGGATTTCCACCCCAAGCAGTACCTCCAAAATGATCTCCATCACCGACAATTATCATATCGTGGATCATCATTGCTGCATGTGCTGCCTGTATGGTTAATTCCTGCCCACCATTTCTGGAACCACCAACAGCTATTACGCCACCAATTATATTTTTAAACATAAACCCATTGCGCCTGTACAAAACAGTTCTATCAAGAAATGCCTTGGCCTGACTCGACATACACCCCATATACACAGGAGTTGCCAGTACAATTCCAGCAATATCAGGATCGGCAAGTTTCTGAATCAACGGCTGAAAATCATCATCCTGACTGCACAGCACTCCCTTTTGGCATTTACCACAGGCAATACAGCCACGGATTTCCAATGGAGCAAGATTTATAAGTTCAGTTTCCAGAGTTTTACCAAGATGCTCCGCTGTCAACTTTGCTTGATTTAAACATTTTTGTAAAAGAAAATGGGTAGACTTCTTTCTTCTTGCACTGGCCGATATTCCGATAATTTTCATTGCTTATAATCTCCTTTTTTAAATTGTAATGGTGTCCGTTATATGACGTGGTATTTTATGATGGATTCGTAAATCTCTTCGTCTTCTTCGTTACTGCAAATCCCTTATCATTTCAATGCACCCTAGTTCACTGAAATAAAAGGAAATTTGCGTGCATGGATGTAATTATTCGGCTAGCACCCCATCTTCTTTCGATCCGGCATGTTCACATATGAACAACCTCGGTAAAATGGTTCATTTATCTCGATATCGATCAAAAATGCAATTAAATTAACGGACTCATCTATTTCTTTCCGATGAGCAGTCTCTCAATATCTTTAACAACAAATTCGTAAGCGTCCAATTAACCCCACATTGCTTTATCAAACTCCTGCCCCTGTAAGTGTTTCAGGGACGCCGCCATGTGCGATCTCGAAGTACACGATAATACATGTTGGCATATCGGGTACTTCGAGAACGTGCATGGTGTTCATTTAAAGGTATCGCGTCCGCATGGCCTGTTGAGCTACTTTGGCTGTACTATATCACCAGAATCAATTTCCAAATTACAAACGATTCTGATTGATCCATTCAGAGCTTCCAACTTCTCACCGGCTACCTCCAGTAAAGAAGACCTGAAAAAACCGGCAATACGATCATAGGAGACCGCATCTTTCAACTTAGGAACAAGGATGAAATAAATTCCCCAACTGTTTTGTCCGATTATTTAA
>JAOZTO010000543.1 GCA_029942265.1 Desulfocapsa sp. | reverse complement strand
CAAGCTCCTAGGGCATTATCCAAACATTTACAATTCAGTGGTCTGGGCTGTTTTGAATCCAACCAGAATATTTACATAAGGATTTTTATTACCATAGTAATATAAGCCATATACCTGTGGAAGAAAGTTGCAGATATTTCAAAATGCCAATTTTCCTTGCATCTTCATCCATAATTGGTATTTTTAAAGGTTTTTTGCAAACTTATCAAATCATGATAAGTTCGAAAACAGACAAACCAGTACGAAGGAGAACGTTATGGATTACAGGGAAACCCTGAATCTGCCGCAGACCAAGTTTAAGATGAAGGCCAATCTGAATCAGAAAGAGCCCATGTATCTGAAACGTTGGGAAAAAGAAGATTTATACGAAATGCTACAAGAGCATGGTAGGAAAAAACCTCTGTACATACTTCATGACGGCCCTCCCTATGCCAATGGTCATATTCACCTAGGCACAGCATTTAACAAGATTCTCAAGGATATTATTCTAAAATCTCGGCGTATGGCAGGGTTTCAGGCACCATATATTCCGGGTTGGGATTGCCACGGTTTACCCATCGAACATAATGTTGACCAGGAACTTGGTGAAAAGAAAAACAGTATTCCCAAAATTTCCAAACGTGGTGCATGTCGAAAATATGCTGAAAAATGGGTTAAACTCCAACGGGATGAGTTTAAACGCCTTGGTGTTCTTGGTGATTGGGAGAATCCTTACCTCACAATGAACTATGAGTATCAGGCAACGATTGCCCGTGAATTTAATAAATTCCTGCTTTCCGGTTCTGTAATTCGCAATAAAAAACCTGTGTACTGGTGCTCTACCTGCACTACGGCTTTAGCAGAAGCTGAGGTTGAATATTACGATCACACATCTCCCTCTATTTTTGTGAAATTTCCTGTTCTTGAGGATCTGTCTGATATTGATCCGGTGCTTTCTGGAGATAAACTCTCCGTTGTGATCTGGACAACCACTCCCTGGACACTTCCTGCAAATCTTGCAGTGGCCTTTCATCCTGATTTTGAATATGCGGCTGTGAAAACTGGTGCTGAAACACTGATTCTTGCAAAAGAGATGGTTGCAGGCGTGATGGAAGAGATGGAAATCAGTGACTATTCAATCGTTGCCACATTTTCTGCCAAAGGATTAGAGAATCGTAAATGCCGCCATCCTTTTATGGATCGTGATTCATTGATGGTGCTTGCCAACTATGTAACCCTTGAAGCCGGAACAGGTTGTGTTCATACAGCGCCTGGGCATGGTGCAGACGATTATCTGACAGGGCTTCGCTACGGTCTTGAAATTCTCT
>JAOZTO010000542.1 GCA_029942265.1 Desulfocapsa sp. | reverse complement strand
ATGGGACATCTTCCTCCTTTGTTGAATAATTCAGTAAAATACAATTGCTGCGTTAATTCCTTTTTATCTCGATAAGGCTATCGGTGATAAATTCTTCAGGCACACGCTTAGCGAAGCGACCTGCTTCGTCCTGATAGACGCGTCAGCCCATACCATACTCTTTTCGATCTCTGGCTTCCGGCTCCACATCGATCCCGTTGACGCGAACGGAAGGAGAACCAAGAAACCTGGTTGCTGCCGCCTGCTCTGCATCTTCAACCACTATGGTCTTAACGCTTGCCCTGACCGACGTCTGGGCAAGGAGCTTTGCAACCAGTTCCTCGGTCTGTTGCCTGGAGGCGCAACCTGGAGCAACCAGTATTTCAACTCTTGTTTTTGCTGACATGGCTGTCCCCCTACCTGTTGGCGGTTTTTTTCTTCGGCCAGCTATTCCAGAGTGAGGCCGCAATGAGTAAAATCACTCCACTGTAAAGAACTAGTTGTATGTCAAAAATATACTTTCCGACTACGATAAAAAGAGAAGCCGCAAGACCTGCCCAAAATGGTTTATACCCCCTTCTTTGTCTGGCCTTGTAGGCGAGAAATCCTACGGATACAGCCAAAGCACCAATGGTCACCTTGAGCATAATGCTATTATCAATCAAAAATCCCAGTCCGACCGAACTGGCTACACTCGCATACGCTGGCCAGCATGATGGTCAGAGCAGACGCGGCAATAAAGCCACGCCAATTCCGGGAAGTGTTCCTGAAAATTGGGCAATAGTTTTCATGGATCTTCTCCTGTCGGTTCAAGGGCTGTCAGAATGGGACATTCAGTCACCGGCCCTTTATTGCCGCTGCATTGACGGGTCAGTTCAACCAAGGCCTCTTTCATTTTGCTTAAATCCCGTATCCTCTCTTCGATATTATTGATTCTCTCTTCCGCCTGTGCTTTGATATCGCCGCAGGTGGCATCCTGTTTGTGGCGCAAGGCAATCAGTTCTTCTATTTCCTTCAGGGAAAATCCGAGTTGCTTGGCTTTTTTAATGAAGCGCAGTTTTACAACTGCTTCGGGTGGATATTGTCGATATCCTGAGTCGTTACGCGGTGGTTCTTCCAGTAACCCTCTGCGCTCATAAAAACGGATCGTTTCCACTCCAATCCCTGCCTGTTTTGCCACTTTACCAATTGTAAGAGCCTTCATTCCGACCTCTGAATTTTTTGTTGCGCCTCTTAACCTATACTATAATCCCTGTACCATACTACAGGGTCAAGGGTGAAATTATAAATAAATAGGGGTCTATCCGGATTTCCCAAAAGCCCATTGAAGTATAAAAGATGCGGGCTAAAG
>JAOZTO010000541.1 GCA_029942265.1 Desulfocapsa sp. | reverse complement strand
CTTAGGGTATTTTGTGTTGAGCTTGGATACCTGAAACTGAGATTTTTCAGTCGAAAAATGGAACTTTTCGGGCGTGCATCGGGGTTTGCTCCTGCAAGTTGTGATTCTTCAGAAAGTAGCAGGTAAATCCGACGCAGTGAAGTAAGCCCTCTCTGAGAGAGATTAGCTACCCATCCCACCGCCATAATTGGCCAGATCAGCATATACAGATAGGTAACAAAGGCCACAAAATCGCCCATGGAGATTGTTTTCAGTATAACGAGCCTACCACCAAAATAAAGAACCAGAAGCATTCCAATACTGCCGACGAGGGTGGCAATAGGGAACAGCAGTCCCTGAATTATCGCCACCCGAATACTTGAATGAACATACTCCTGTCCACGTTTTGCAAATCGTTCTGTCTGAAAGCTTTCAAGGGTATAGGCTTTGAGCAGACGAATCGATGCGATGGAAGATCGTGCAAATTCAGTCATTCCTGAAAACTGCTCCTGCACCTTATCAAACTGATGATGCAAACGTCCTGCAAGAACACGGGTTGCTATGGCCAGAATCGGCATGGGCAGAAGAGCAAGCAATGTGAGACTGACATTGATATTACACATAAAAGAGATAGCCGCAACAGACATGACAAGAGCATCAATTGCCGCAACCAACCCCATACCACACGCCATTTGCACGGCTGAAAGGTCATTACTGCCATGTGCCATGATTGATCCGGTACTGTATTTGGAGAAAAAACTTCCGTCCATGCTCATCACATGGTTGAAGATTTTTCCCCGTAAATCCCGTTCAAGGTGTCTGGAAAAACCGATTATCAGATAACGCCAGCAAAACCTGAGCAGAGTGGCCGCAACACCGATCAGGCAGATAAACAGTGCAAGAGTAAGCAGATCGCTTTGCACAGCACTACCATTCTCAAGTGCATCAATACCTTTTTTAAGAATACGGGGAATAATAAGTTGGAGAACACTCACTCCGAGTAATGCCAACAATCCAAACAGCAGGCGAATACGGTGTTTGTAATAAATGGGACCAAGTAATCCCAGCATTTCTTTGAGGGATGGCTGGCTATTGGGTGGAATGTCGGGTTTCAGATTGATTACCTTGTTTGTAGAATGAACAGACTTTTATTAATGTAGCATATAGGAAAGTTGTTTGCCGTATGTAAATATTCAAGTCGGGTTCAAAACAGGCAAACAACTGAAGTGTAAATGTTTGGATAGTGCCCCAGGTTCGTTTGATCCGGCTTGAGAACTATATCAGTTCATATGTGAACAAGTCGGATCGAACGAACCTAGGAGGCTGTCCGAGAATGCCCTTTCGCCCAAACTCTTCAGAATTG
>JAOZTO010000540.1 GCA_029942265.1 Desulfocapsa sp. | reverse complement strand
TTGTAATTGCTTTTTTCGTATTAACGGACAGTTGATGTGTAGGAAGCTGAAAATAATTATTTCGTCTGGTTGCTTTTCTCCACTATTCGCAATTTCCTAGCCATTTCAGAACACCTCTCTTGTAAATGAAGCGATTAAGCGCTACAATCAATTCAAATATTGAAGTGATTAGGGGGCGTAAATGATTCATTATATCTGGCAGAAAAAAAAATGGCCAAATTTCAACTGGGACAACAATGCTATAATTGACGTGTTGAGTCAGTGCAATTTTAAGCGTGGTCAACTGATGGGCAGAGTCAATGCCCTTGGGATGGAGCATAGTCTTGAAGCTCAAGCGGAGTTGTTGGCAGCCGAAGTTTTAGAGACATCCGCCATCGAAGGGAAAAATTTGGACCCTGAGTCAGTACGTTCTTCAGTGGCCAGGCGACTTGGCTTGCCAAATGTGGGGTTGTTGCCACAGGATCGCTATACTGAAGGGGTGGTCGATGTTTTGCTTGATGCTACTACAAATTTTGCAAAACCTTTGACCCTTGAACGACTCCATGGCTGGCAGGCAGCTCTTTTTCCAACGGGATTCTCTGGAATGCACCGCATTCTTGTCGGAGAGTTCCGAGGCGATTCTCCAATGCAAGTAATTTCCGGGCCAATAGGTCGAGAAAAAGTTCATTACGAAGCCCCGCCGGGTGCTGATGTCCCAAAGCAGGTTGAACAATTTCAGATATGGTGGTTTGAAAGCCAGGGTACAATGGACGGGATTATCAGAGCGGCTATAGCGGGATTCTGGTTTGTCACGATTCACCCTTATGAGGATGGTAATGGTCGTCTCGCTCGGGCAATTACAGATATGGCTTTGGCACAGGATGAAAAACTCGCAGTCAGGTATTACAGTTTTTCAGCTCAAATCATAGAAGAGCGAAAAGAATATTATGAAGTGCTCGAAAAATGCCAAAAAGGAGATCTCAACATCACTGCCTGGCTAGTTTGGTTTCTTGATTGTTTCACACGAGCCATTACCAGATCCGACAAACTGATTAGCACAGTCTTACAAAAGGCGCGTTTTTGGGAGATTCACAGTCAGACAGAAATAAGCGCACGACAACGCAAGGTTATTAACCGCTTATTAGATGCTGGGCAAGGTGGATTTGAAGGAGGGCTGACCACTCGAAAATATGCTGGCATGACCAAAATCAGTAAGGCGACAGGCTACCGGGAAATCACAGATCTGCTAAATAAAAAAGTGCTCACTCAGAACCCTGGAAAAGGGCGGAGTGTTAGTTATGATCTAACTTGGCCAGAGTGACTAACAACAATATGTTTGTGAAACTGACTGAGAAGACAAGGAATGTCTCTCTCAAGGG
>JAOZTO010000539.1 GCA_029942265.1 Desulfocapsa sp. | reverse complement strand
TGAAAATGGTAGACATCCGGTTCTTTGCGACACCTCGCCCTGTCTCTACCGTATGCGGAAAGTGATGACAAAATCCCTGCGACTTTATGAACCAGTGGAGTTTATCCAGCAATTTCTGATAAAACGACTTGTATTCACAAAAAAACAGGAAACCGTTGCCATCCACGCCACCTGTTCGACACAAAAACTCGGTCTCAGCAATCTGTTACAGAATGTGGCCGAGCTGTGTGCCGAAAAGGTTATTTTTCCACCCGATGTCAATTGCTGTGGCTTTGCCGGTGACAAAGGGTTTCATATTCCAGAACTAAATAAACACGAATTACGTAAAGCAGTCCCTCTTATCCAAAAAGAAGGCGCAGCTACCGGATATTCCAACAGCCGAACATTTACTAGTTTACAGCATCCGACAACTGCTTACCCACCTTAAATTTTGCAACTTTCTTGGCCGCAACTTTCATCTCTTTTCCTGTCTGCGGATTACGGCAAGTTCTTGCTGCTCTTTCAGTTACGGAAAAGGTACCAAAACCAATCAGAGACAGTTTGTCTCCTTTTGCAAGAGTATCAGTTACTGCTTTCATAAATCCCTGCAATGCATTACCAGCATCTTTCTTACTTAAATCTGCCGCATCTGCGATAGCAGCGATTAATTCCGTTTTGTTCATTGTTTCCCTCTCCTTCTTAGTAATAATATGGATGTTACATTACACCCACTTTTGATCTGAAAACGAGCTCACTCAGTTTTCATCCTGTTGATACATATGCACATCCTGTTGTGGATATGGAAATGAAATTCCTTTCTCATCAAATGTCAATTTTATCTTTTCTGTCAACTCATTCCGAACAGCCCAATAATCTTCAGTCTTTACCCAGGGGCGAACGATAAGGTCAACACTGGAAGCCCCAAGTTCAGTCACAGCTATGGCAGGGGCAGGGTCGTCGAGAATACGTGAGTCTGCCTGAACAAGTTCCTCAAGGGTACTTTTGGCCAAACGAATATCATCATAGCCTATTCCTACAAAAAGGTCTATTCTACGAGTGAGTTCAGCGTTAATATTAGTGATCACTCCTGCGGTAATACTGCCATTTGGGATAATAAATTTTTGATTGTCAGCCGTGAGAAGGACGGTACTGAAGATATCAATCTGTTGCACAACTCCGGTAACACCACCAATAGCCAAACTTGCAGCACCCAAAATAGCAAGAAAAGACTAGAGCCGTAATTATATAACACATTAACGCCCTAAAGTCCAATATCAATAATGCATTGCTTCAATAACTTATTGACATGGAAAGTCCTTTCCAAGGTATTGTAAAGAATGAATGGTTTCATTGTTCATCCAAGATTCCATCAATATTTCACT
>JAOZTO010000538.1 GCA_029942265.1 Desulfocapsa sp. | reverse complement strand
GCTAAAAAAATTCAGGAAAAAGCTGGATATTACACATATCAATAACACACCCCTTACAGACCGGATGCCTGCAAGTCATATGGCATCCGGTCGTATTTAACTCCAATCGTAATTGCAGTAGGATGGAGGGACTATGAGTTTTTCACGCATCATGAATCGATGCACCCCATATTTATTCCTAGCTCCAGCTGGGATTATTCTCATATTCGCACTTCTCTATCCCATTGGATACCTGACATTTGCCAGTTTCTTTGATTGGCGTATGGGAACTCCTTTTGCCAGTGCTGAATTCACGGGCTTTGGGAACTACCTATGGATTTTGCAGGATCCCAGTTTTTTCGAATCCTTCGTAGTCACCATTACATTTGCTGTATCTGTTGTAGTGCTTGAAATGCTAATTGGTGTTGGCCTGGCACTAATGCTTGAACGACCGATAAAAGGCATGTCTGTCTTCCGTACCATCTTTATTTTACCAATGATGATTGCTCCAATTGTAGTTGGTCTGGTTTGGCGTTACATGTACAATCCGCAATTTGGAATTTTCAACAAAACACTCAAAAAATGGGGATTTGATCCTATTCCCTGGCTCTCTTCACCAGACTGGGCTCTCCCCTCTGTGATCATTGCTGATATCTGGCAATGGACACCTTTTATTTTTATTTTATCATTGGCAGCCTTACAATCGTTACCAAAATCTGCACTGGAAGCCTCACGTATTGATGGTGCAACAGGATGGCAGCAAATTATCTACATCAAGATTCCTCTGATGATGCCTGTCCTAGTAGTCGCCGGTCTATTACGAATCATTGATGCATTCAAGGTGCTGGAAGTTATCTATATCATGACCAACGGCGGACCTGGTTTATCAACAGAGATCCTGTCACTACAGATCTACAAGACCGCCTTTGTCAGCTGGCAACTTGGTCGTGCGGCTGCCCTTTCTAATATCCTGCTTGCCATTGTCATGGTTATCACTATCACCATGTTTATATACACCAAAATTAGGAATGCTCGATTGGCTAATGCACAGGCAACTGTTGAAAACTATTGAGACGAGATCATGAGAGAATATTCAAAGTCAAACACAACCATTTACTACACGATTCTTCTCGTTTTGTGTTTGCTGTCCCTTGGCCCGATTCTTTTGATGCTTCTGACTTCTCTGAAGTTAAAGGTCGATATTTTTAACGATGTATCCACCTTCTTCTTTGTTCCAACTCTAAAGAATTACAGAACCGTACTCGCTGATCCTTCCATGATGCGCTACCTGGGGAATTCGCTCTATGTTGGGCTGATCTCCACAGGACTCACTCTAACAATGGGGTGTATGGCAGCTTATGCCATCGTCAGATTTCGCTTTATGGGAAGAG
>JAOZTO010000537.1 GCA_029942265.1 Desulfocapsa sp. | reverse complement strand
TGGCCTTTTTGATAATCTCATCTTTGCCGTTTCGGCTGCCGTCCGGATCTATAATGTCGAGAATAAGTTCTTCAATGGCCGGAATACGAGTTGAGCCGCCCACCATAATTACAGAATCCACCCAATCCGGGCCCAGATCACACTTGGCAAAAGTTGCCAGGATTATTTCTCTTATTTCTGTAAACAGTGGTGCCGCCAGCTCTTCAAAGAGGTCACGGTTCATGGTTTTGTTGAGATGGAGCGGCCCGTCGTCGGTGATGGTGATATAGGGGATCATCATGGTGGTTTCATCCACCGAGGAGAGATCTATCTTTGCTTTCTCCGCCTGGATAACCAGCTGCTGAAAGGCGACGGTGTCACCGCTCAGATCACAGCCCTTGTCTACTTTAAAATCCTGCAGAATGTGGGTTATGATCTGCTGATCGAAGTTGACTCCGCCAAGAGTTGTAGAGCCACCCACAGCCTTTACTCTAAAAGCCTTTTCCCTGTATTCAACCAGAGTGATATCTAGGGTTCCGCCACCAAGATCTACCACCAGCAATCTGGCGTCCGGTTTGTTACTTCCAGCACTGTAGGCCAAGGCTGCTGCAGTTGGCTCATTGAGCAGCTTACGTACCTGCACCCCGGCCATTCGTGCAGCCTGCATGGTGGCACGACGCTGGTTATCATCAAAATATGCAGGGACTGTGATAACAGCCTCATCTATTTCCTGGCTCAGATACTTCTCGGCATTCTCTTTGAGGTAAGCAATTATCAATCCTGAGATTTCTTCAGGTAAGTAGTTCCGTTCATTTAAAGGATAGGAAGTCGCACTGCCCATGCTGAGTTTCACATTGGCTACAGTATGGTTTGCATTGAGCACTGCCTGGTTCCTGGCCATCTCACCGATTATCTCTTTTCCGTCTGGTTTGATGCTGATTACAGACGGGGTGGTACGGCTGCCTCGTTCGTTGGGGATAATTCTTGGGCTGCCATTTTTTATAAAGGAGATGAGTGAATTAGTGGTGCCCAGATCTATTCCAATAACTTTTTGGGTGGACAACTTTTTTCCTGTTTTTATCTGCATGCAATTACCGGTTATTTTGAGGTGCTGGTGAAATCAGCATATTTTTTGTCTTCTGTCTGGATATGCCTGCTCAGCCATTGGTATACAAATTTCTCAAATTCATTAGCCTCACGCTTTGTTTTCAGGCCGTCGCCGGTGATATTGTTGAGTGTGGTAAGTAGGTCATCATGTAAAACCTTGTGTTCGCGAATTAATGGAAAATTCATCTTTTTCATATGCGCTTCTTCTTTGTCAAAATGCGCCAGAGTATACTTGTAGAGTTGTAGGACTAACCCTTTTTTCTCTGCTAATGATGCGGACTGGATTTTATTTCCCATG
>JAOZTO010000536.1 GCA_029942265.1 Desulfocapsa sp. | reverse complement strand
ATTAACCGCACCTTGCTTTATCAAACTCCTGTCCCTGTAAGTAGCTTTCCCTTTCTTATTCCAAGCCAAGTTCTTTGTGTTTTGTCGCAATGGTTTCAGCTAGATCGTCAAGAGCTTTTAAGCCATCTTTTTTAGGTGCTCCCTTAATAAGAACGGGATCGAGTATTTCCACTTTTAGGTTTGGAACTAGACCTGCCAACGTCTCTACCGTCTTCCCTCCCCATCCATAGGATCCAATAATGGAAAGGAACTTGACATTGGGACGTAATGCATTGGCAAGAAAGGCAGCATAGGCGGCATGGGGGTGCGGTCCTGCTAAGATAGTGGGTGTTCCAATAACAATTGTCCCTACATCGACAAGAGCCATTGCGAGTTTGCCAATATCTGTGACTGTCAGATCAAATTGTTCGACTGTGACCCCTCTTTCAACAAGCGCTGCGACTAGGTAATCCACCATCTTTTTTGTGCTGCTATGCATTGAAACATAAGGGAGCACGACTTTGTTCCTGGGCAAATCATCTACCCAGTTTTTGTGTGCATCAAGAATAAGGGATGGTCGTGGAATTATCGGGCCATGACTTGGGGCTATGGTTTTAATGTCATATGCTGCAATCTTATCCAGATTTCTTTTAATAATTTTTCTAAAAGGCATCATGATTTCAGCATAGTACCGTTTAGCCGCCTCGTAATATCGTGCTTCATCAGTGACAAATAGGTCAGTTGTTGCAATGTGAGAACCAAAAAAATCACAACTAAATAATATATTATCTTCCTTTAAAAATGCCACCATGGTTTCAGGCCAGTGAACCCAGGGGGTATGGATAAACTCAAGAGTTTTGTCACCTAGAGAGAGTGTTTCTCCATCCTTTACGGTAATGATAGATTCCTCAGCAATATGGAGATGATCCATGAGTATGCTTTTTGCCTTGGGGCTGGTGATCAGTTTTGCATCGGGGTATTTTGAAAGTACACGGGGGATGCTGCCGGAGTGATCCTGTTCTGCATGAAGCGAAATTACATAGTCGATTTTTGGAACATTCTCAAGTTGTGCCTCGAGTTCATAGTAGAAGTCTGATTCTACCGTATCAATTAAAACTGTTTTCTCGCTTCCTTTTATTAAATACGCATTGTAGCTAGTCCCATCTGGAAGTGGTATCAGAGAATCAAAAAGACGACTGTCCCAATCTACAAATCCCATCCAATAAATGTTGTTTTTAATCTTCCTTGGTTTCATAAACGAACCTCCAAACATGTTAAAATTTAAGGTAGCCTTAAAGTGGCCGTAAGATTTCTAATAAAGATAGGTGAATCCGTATATTTTTATAAACATTCGGTTGGGGGCGAAAATAGGCTCAACCACTGAACTGTAAATGTTTGGATAGTGCCC
>JAOZTO010000535.1 GCA_029942265.1 Desulfocapsa sp. | reverse complement strand
AAAATCTTCGTTTTTCAATGTTGGTTTTTTAGTGAATGTAATCAATTGTATAAGTTGCTAAACAGGGTTTCCGTTCAGGCACTAAATAGTATCATCTAAAAAATAGTAGTCATCCTCATAGCCATTCCATCCCATATTGACATGTGTTTTTTTTCCAGATCCATCTGAGGCGTAACCGTCAGCTACAGTTAGGTGGTTTGGTATAGAGAGTAGTACTGGTCGCAGATCATCGATTTCAGATTTAATGGTTGTGAAAAAAATTGCCGTGGCTACTGCGCATTGTGGATATCGGGGCATAGCCGAATGCACGCTCAAAATCATTGATGTTAAAGGAGGCAGATGTTCCAGCAGTACCGTAAGAGGCGTTATTCAATACTCCCAAATCTCTCATAAGAGCTGCGATTTCATCTTGCTGGTAAGGAGATCCTGATAGACCGTTTTCTGACATGATATCCCAGTTGAAAGGACGGTTCATCACTGCAGTGTATGTTTGACCATTCCAGGCTTGAGTAAAAATGCCATTACCTGTCTCTGGGTGCCGGTGGTAACGCATAAGTTGAGCGACAGCCGTTTGCACGCAACCGGTGAGCGTTCGTGTGCTACCGGATAAGGGGTTGAATTTATTGTACGGATGTCCCTACCCCATTTGGTTTCTAACAGGAACGTATCTGGTGCATAAGTTTCCTTAGACGCCTTGGCTGTTTGCGTAAACATAAGATATTGCCAGTAGGGAGAATTTGTGGCTTCGGGTGCCACAGCACTTTTGCTCATCATTGCATTAGGCAGAACTTCAAGTTCACGCAAGAGTGCGGTAGTATAAGCAACTGGCAGGAAATGGAAGCTGGAGGATAATGAATATCCTTTAACAGGTACTCTGATATCATCTCCTGCCACCAGAATATACCCCTGAGGCGAAAGTTGTATCAGATATCCAACGTGTTGATTGGTTGATTCAACAGATTCGATGGATCTTATAGTGTGCGATGTGTTTAGGTGTTTTAAGAAATTATTGGCAACAAATTCAGCTGTTTTAGTGGCAATAGGCGCTGCCACAGTATTCTTGTTAAGAAAAAACAAAAAAACTGTGCAGAAAAATATGGTAAGAAAAAAGTTACCTGAGACAATCACTGAATATAGTCGTATTATATTAAATCGAAACATAGTCATTTCACTTTAATAGCAAAACAAGCAGGTGTCAAGGAGGGGGCAAGTCTACCGTTGGCTTTTGGGCGGTTGGGATAGAGAAAATTTAATACATGATTATGATAGCATAGTTGCCATATTACCATGGAAAAAAATCAAATTGGATGGTATTGTTATTGACTATAGTATTTTCGTAAATATTCGGGTTGGGTTCAAAACAGCCCAGACCACTGAATTGTAAATGT
>JAOZTO010000534.1 GCA_029942265.1 Desulfocapsa sp. | reverse complement strand
CAACTGTATCCGGTGCTGTTACCCTGCCAGGTGGTACAGAAGATACATTCCAGACGTTTAGCGCTGATGATCTACTTGCTAATGCAGGTGATGTTGATACAAGTGATTCATTAAGTGTTGCTAATGTTAGTGTTGATCCTTCACAAGGTACGCTTAGCACAAATAATGATGGTACTTTCCTGTTTACTCCCAAAGAAGATTTCAATGGTGAGGTTACCATTAATTATGATGTCACCGACGGGACAGAAAATGTTAGTACTTCAGCCATGATCGATCTCCATGCGATCAATGATGCACCAACAGCCACAGACGATGTAGGTGCAGCAGTAACTTTTGAGCTTCCACAGGGAGGCAGTATAGTCTCAACAGAAGGTGACAGAACGATCGTCAACGGAGAAATAGTCGCAGATGGTGATACAGGATCCACCATTGACAACTGGACATTCCACCATAACGGCGGCTCCTTGACTATTGACACATTATCGGAAAGCGGCAGCAATTTTGTTGATATCGACGGTGACGGCGTCAAAGACCATATCGACACCATGATGCGGCTCTATGATAGTGACGGCAACCAGATTGCTGTAAATGACGACAGCAATCAAGGCACAGCAGACGGTTCCACAAATGATTCGGTCAGCTGGATACAGGACTCTTTTATCAACGCCGGCGATCTACCTCCTGGTGATTATACTTTGGCTATCGGCTCATGGGAGCTCAGCCACCAGGAAGTGATAGACGGCCACAACGAAAATTACGACAAGTCCGGCTACAACCATGAACAGGATATCGGTCCATATCAAATTATCTTAACGGGTGACGTCTCTTTTGCCAAACATAGCCAGTTAACCACTACCGAAGACACCACCCTCACCATCAACGCCGAAACTCTGCTCAGCAATGACACGGATGTTGACGGTGACACCCTGTCCATCACCGCTGTGTCCGAAGATGTAACAGACAGTGACGGCAATGTAGTAGGCACTGCCGAACAGGATAATGACGGAAATATCGTTTTCACTCCGGGAGATGCTTTGGATTCGCTGATCGATGGCGACAACAAGGAAGTGAATTTCACCTATACGGTTAGCGATGGACAGGGAGGAACAGATACCGCCACAGTCACAGTGACAGTAACTGGAACTGCCGACTCAGCAGTTATTGCCGGAATCGGTGGCGCTGTTTCAGAAGAGACCGCCCAATCGGTTTCAGGTCAGCTCTCTATCGTTGACCCTGATGCTGGAGAAGGGCATTTTACTGTAGAAACAGTTGAGGGAACCTATGGGTCTTTGACTGTTGGAGAAGACGGAGCATGGGAATACAGTCTTAATAATGATGCTGATAACGTTCAGCAGCTTGACGATGGTGATACTGTTACTGATACCCTGACTATTACTGCAGCTGATGGAAG
>JAOZTO010000533.1 GCA_029942265.1 Desulfocapsa sp. | reverse complement strand
TTTCTCCTGGATAATGTTTTTCGACACGGCCTTGAAACACTAACCAGTTATCCTAAAATTCTCGATTATCTACAAAATGAAACCGGCCTCGGTGAGTTAACTCAAGACGAAAAGCTACCTTTCCAACGTATTCTCTTTACCCAATATCTTTTCCATGGAAAGCTTGCAGAGGCTCAGCAACTTGTCCAGGACAATGCGGAAAGTTTTATCGGAAGTGGCGCAGCAGGAACAATTGCTTTTCTTTCAGGGCATGCAGACAAAACTACTGAGCTCTTCGATATAGACATTTCTTTTCTTCGCGAACTGACCGGCGGAGATAATGTCGCTTTTTTCGGATCTACCGGGCTTTTCCATGCACTGGCTCTGCTACAAAACAACCAGACAGACCAAAATCAACAAGTCGCACATCAAATTGCAGTAACACAATCTCTCTTCACTGACAGTGTTGAAAAAGAAGCGTATCAGGTATTAGCCACCTTCCTCCAAGTCCGAAACAGCACCGTCCTTCCCGGGGAAGAGATGACTTTTCGTAAGGATAGCAGGCCACACAGCCTAAGTATTCTTTTTGCAGCACTCATTCAATACTGGCTAAATTCGAGCCTCAAACCAGAAGTCAGGGAACATGTTGAAACGCTTTATCAACAAGCAATCAACAATAATTTTCAGTTTTTTACCCTTAATCTTGCAGCAATTCTATCAGAAACAAGTCAAGACAAAGAACAGTACGAACACATAATTTCAAGTATTACACAAGAGACAGGCTTACGCCCTCTTATCACCATTCTCAAGTCAGAAGAACCATGGAAACGCAACTTGCAGGCTCTTATACAGGTCACATCTTCTCCACAGAGTTCCGGCATTAACCAAGAAGAACGACTTATATGGGCTGTGAATTATACAAACGGAAAAATGCAGATCAGCCCCAAAGAGCAGAAACTCAGTCAAGTTGGAAACTGGAGCAAAGGCCGCCCCATTTCACTGTCACGTCTCTATTCTGGAAATCTCCCCTATCTCACTGTCCAGGATAGAAAAATTGCCGCCTGTGTCCAAAAATTTACTAATCCGGAAACCCACGGAACCAGCTACCATTTCGACATGGACAAAACGCTTCCTGCCATGATCAACCATCCTCTTATTTTCTTTGCTCAATCCCCGGACACCCCCGTGGAGTTTGTCAGTGGAGAGCCTGAATTATTTGTTGAGGAACGAGGTACCAAGCTTCACATCTGTTTTGCCCAAGAAGTTACAGCAGATAACATTACTATTTTTCAGGAAACGCCCACACGATACAAAATCATTGAGATAAATGATAACCACCGTAGAATTGCACAAATCACCGGAAAAGATGGCTTAGAAGTGCCAATCGATGCAAGCGAACAAGTACTCACTGCGATCGGTAATATTTCTTCGTTT
>JAOZTO010000532.1 GCA_029942265.1 Desulfocapsa sp. | reverse complement strand
CCGATTACTCGAACGCTGCTTCCCGGTACTAAGGAGGCGTACGGACAACTCCCCCCACAGGACTTTAACCTGCTAGAACAACAGCCGATTACGGCATACAGACATTTTAAGTTTAATTGAAATATTTGGTGCTCCACCTTTTTTTTCATAAAGATGCTCAAAAAGACCTTCGTCGATAAAAGGCCATACCTTCATTTTGTATGTAAATGACCAGTCGTCATCGGGTAAAATACCAGGAACGAGTACAGCTGGCTCTAAAAGAGTTAATTGGGGGCTTGTTTGTCTGTACATATCAGTTTCAACTAAAGTAGAGTTAATCTTTTAATATCAACTATATACTTAACATATTGGCCGAGGTGTGTCAATGTTATTCTTAGTTTTTTGTTCACATTTACAGTGTGTTACGTGATTTTAATGGTTTGGTTGGGTAAATCAACAGGCTCATATATTACATCATCAGTGAAGCTTCCGCTACCCCTACTCACGGTTCCAGATATATTTGCAGGATTATTATCATTTTCAATAAAAAACTTTTAACTTTTGCTGTCCCTGCGGTTGCCATTATCATCATAACTTTCTATACGCCAATGATATGCATTGTTTTCCTTTAATATGCTATCTGTTTCAACAGGTATAGGCACTACAGTATCTGTTGATTTGGGTGATGCCCACACACTTTTCCAATCTAATGAAAAAATATTTAACCTGTAATTATAGCCCTTTTCCGGTACTGGCAACCATGCAAATGTTGGTCGATTTGTATCAAAAGAGACTTCATTATCAACAAGCAGCATATCCTCATTCGGTATTTCCTGCTCCCAGTTAGGTGTTAGGATTGCGGTTTCAGAAGAATCCACCGATCCATTATCTCTTGAGTCTGTTATCGTGAAAGTATAAGTACCACCTGTCAACTCTTCTGAACGCTGATAATAGTACCCATCTCCAAAATAACTGGAGCTGTCCATTGGATATGTTATTGAACTACCTCCTAACGGCCCAGCAACTTCCACCACCACATCCCATGGAGCCGGACCCGTAAAACTAACTCCCAGCTGTGTATGACTTGAACCATTTGACTTAATACGGCTTCGGGCAAAAGAGGAATTAATGGTCACTGCTGCGCCACCACTTGGGGTTGCAGAGCCTGTGGAAAATACTGCCCATTCGCTTTTTGATCTTTGGTTAGCAGTTATTCCAAGTGCTGCATCAAAGGCTTCAACTCTCCAGCGATAAGCTAGTGCCTGAACGAAAAGTACCTTTTAAGCAAAAAATACCGAGGTTACTCAAGGAAATGATTAAGTTCCTTGAAGCTTCAATTGGATTTCCAGTAAAAAAGTACTTTTTACTCGTTATTGTCATTAATGAGCCTGTTGATTTACCCAACCAAACCATTAAAATCACGTAACACACTGTAA
>JAOZTO010000531.1 GCA_029942265.1 Desulfocapsa sp. | reverse complement strand
GTGTCTGTGATATGGGACTGCACGAAAAAGCCTATATCCTGGTTGGCGTCGGCCCCCTACGTTCCGAAGGTGCTGCTGAATTTATGCGCAAGAACGTGCCCGGCGTCCACATTCCCGATGAGGTTGTAGAGCGATTACGCAAAACACCTAAAAAACAAAAGCAGGAAGAAGGTAAACGTATCTGTACAGAAATCATTCAACAGGTACACGAAATCGAAGGTGTGTCAGGCGTGCATGTAATGGCCTATCGGCAGGAAGAGTTAGTTGCGCAGATTATTGAGGAAAGTGGCTTACTGTCTGGTCGTTCAGGAAGTATCTCGGCAGCAAAGTAGTTGTTTGGAAAAAGAAAAACTGGCTTGAAATTCGAGCCAGTTTTTGTCTAGGAGTTTGGCTGGGCACTATTTTTTCAACAACAGAATTTATTAATCATCTCGTACTATTTCCCTCATTTTTCGCAAAACATCTGACCAAGCACTGCTCGCACGATATTTGGGGATCTCTAGGAGTATCTGTCTTGAGTAGTCAAGGATTTTATCCTTGAAATATCAATTATATGCCTGCTGGAAAATTTTTCATTTACCTCCCCATCGAACAAAAATGCTGTTAAAACAACGGATTCAGTAATGTTCCATGTTTTTTTAATCTGATTAAAATTCCGTATCACTATTTAGGCAATTCAAACAGGGAAGTTTCTTTTAAACAGATGTAGCATAATGTCTGTTAATTATTACACATGACCATAATAGTCACGATGTACAGCACTTGAGTAGGCCAACTCCAGTAGAGTTCCCCAACTGAAAACCGAGATATCTATTTCTCGTTGTATAGCACGGGCAAATGGTTGCATCCCTGTACATTCAAGCATTAATGCACCCATATGTGGGTATTTATTTGCGATATCTTTTACTATTTCAATAAGTTCATTTTCTATATTTTTATAAGTCGCAGATGGAACTTCCGGGCGAACGCGTTCGTCCCAAAGATTTTGAAAATCCTTTACAACATAATCATCTTGTGTGCCGTGAATAAAATAATTGCTGCTTAGATCTATCCCTACGTGCTGTAAATGCTCATCTGTAAGACAATTCTTTTCTGCACACAGAATACCAACATCTTTTTTAGGCCCTATGACTTGCTGAATGAGTGGGACTTGCAGCAAACTAGACATATAAACAGGTACGTTTACAGAACCTGCAACTTCTTTTTGGAACCATGCAAAATAACCACATTCGGCAACTACTGCCCGACAACCCATATCTTCAAGATTTTTGGCTGCATTTACGATAGGTTCAATTAATAGTGTTTTATCTTCTTCGTGCATAAGATTAAGGTTATCTACACCTTTAATAACTTCATACTGAATGGGAAAATCAAAAGCACTTGCATTTCTTACATCGCCAGGAAATCCTGGATAAACGTCAT
>JAOZTO010000530.1 GCA_029942265.1 Desulfocapsa sp. | reverse complement strand
CTTGAATTGTCTCTTAAAAAGAGATAGTATTCTTACTATGAAAATAATAATACAACAGCTTCTTGACGACTTTTATGAACGCTCCCTCCCGAATTTTCAAAGCAGAGAGAAAAATTTTACGCTGCTTAAAGGCAAGACAACCGTAATAATTGGCATGCGTCGTACCGGTAAAACGTTTTTCTGTTATCAGCAAATGCAATCATTACTCGATGAAGGAACCGCAGTTGATCGGCTTCTCTATCTGAACTTTGAAGATGACCGGCTCCTTGAATTTCAAGCCGAACACTTCCAGATAATTCTTGACCTGTATTACACAAAGTTCCCTGAAAATCGTGACCTCACATGCTATTTTTTCTTTGATGAGATCCAACGTATTGAACATTGGGAATCATTTATTAGAAGGCTGCTGGACACCGAAAATATCCAGATCTGTGTCACTGGCTCTTCATCGAAATTACTCAGCAGCGAAGTTGCCACCAGTCTCAGGGGGCGTGGTATCAGCACTGAAATATTCCCTTACAGTTTCAACGAATTCCTCAATAAACATGATCTCTTTACCCGCCCTCCAACAAGCTTTGGAATCAAAACAGCGGCAAAGCTTCGTAAAGCAATACATGAGTATCTACAAATTGGCGGTTTCCCAGAAATACAGCAAATGGACACTGTTCTGCGCAATGAAATCCTTCAGGGATATGTTGATTCTGTTCTTTTAAAAGATGTGGTCGAACGTTATCAAGTGAGTAATGTGCTGGTTCTAAAACATCTGGTTTACCATATTATGCACGCATCGGGATCTAAATTCAGCATTAATAAATTCTATAACATCCTAAAAAGTCAGTCAATAAAATGTACTAAAAACAAACTATACGAATACCTCGATTACCTGATAGAGGCGTATCTTTTCTACCGTGTTCCTATACACAGCCGCAGTGAAAAAGCACGGTTGATTAATCCGGCTAAAATTTATACTATCGATACTGGTCTGCTGGCTGCCATGAGTTTTCGAAATTCCTCCGACCGTGGCCCGCTTCTTGAAAACTTGGTTTTTATCCATCTTCGCCGGCAAGGATACGAACTGGAATACGTCAGCCCAAAAAAAGGTGGTGAAACTGACTTCTTTGCCCGTCACCGCCTTACCGGACAGATTCAGCTTATTCAGGTCTGCTGGGACATGACCGATGCGAAAACGTTAGACCGTGAACTCAAAGGACTCAACAACGCCATGGCCGAACTTACTATTGACCATGGCACAATCGTCACCTGGGACGATGAAACCGAATTGCCTGACGACAATATCAGTATTATCCCTATTTGGAAGTGGCTGCTTGCTCCTGCTGTTTAAGGTGGGTTTCCGTGTTTTTGTGGGGTCGCACCAAAATAACCATCTGTAAATAATACATTTTTGTTTCAATAGTAGGTTTTTTCAAGGCTTAAAAC
>JAOZTO010000529.1 GCA_029942265.1 Desulfocapsa sp. | reverse complement strand
AGCTGATCAACTAGTATTACCAGTGCGACAATAGATAATGAAAGAATCAATTGCTACTCCTCACACATCCATTGCCAACACAACATCCAAACAGCGTTCACATAACTGTGGATGATCTGAATTGCTTCCCACAAATTCATCACGTGTCCAGCAACGTTCACATTTTTCTCCACGTGCAGGACGAACCGCAACAGCTAGTTCCGGTATCTCTTCACTCACAAGAAATTCAATATCCGCAATACTGCCTTTATCCTCGCAACGGGTAAGTACCGAAATAATGCAAACATCTTTTACCTGATTCCATTCCTGTTCGATAAATGTTGCCCAGTCGCCTGTTACTTCAATCAACACCTCAGCTTCGAGAGGGTGGCCAATAATCTTTTCACGACGAGCTGTTTCCAGCGCTTTAGTAATAGAAGAACGTACCTGGATCAGTTTGGTCCATCGTTCTTCTATTGCGTCATCACGTCTCTCTGGTGCAGGGGGAGGAAATTCAGTAAAGAAAATACTTTCCTGTAATGGCGTTTTATCATCAAGATTCTTAAAATGTTCCCACGCTTCAGCTGTGGTAAATGTCAGCACCGGACTCATTAATTGCAGCAAACCGCCAAGGATTTCATATAACACTGTCTGTGCTGAACGGCGTGAATGCGAATCAGTTCCTGAACAGTAGAGTCTATCTTTTAGAATATCAAGATAGAAAGCACTCATGGTGGTACCGCAAAAATAATTGAATGCCTGGTGAATAGGATGAAATTCATACTTGTCATAAGCTGTGGTCACTTTTTCACGTAATTCCTCAAAACGACCAAGCGCCCATCGATCTATCTCTTCCATTTTTTCAAATGGAACCGTATGAGTGGATGGATCAAAGTCAGGAACATTTCCAAGCATGTAACGCAGTGTATTTCGAATCTTCCGATAACTGTCTGCAACCTGTTTAAGAATCTCGTCAGACACCTTCACGTCATCACGATAATCTTCACTGGCTACCCATAAACGAAGGATTTCTGCTCCAAATTTCTTGATTACTTCTTGTGGCGCAACCACGTTACCGATGGACTTTGACATCTTTTTGCCCTTGCCATCCACTACATAGCCATGGGTCAAAACACCTTTATATGGCGCATGTCCACGAGTTCCAACGGATGTAAGTAAAGAACTCTGGAACCAACCACGGTGTTGATCGCTTCCTTCGAGATACAGATCTGCTGGTGCCCGTAACTCGTCTCGTGCTTCAACAACTGCTGCATGTGAACTACCTGAATCGAACCAGACATCAAGAATATCTTCTTCTTTCTCAAATTCATTGCCACCACAGGCAGAGCAGGTACAGCCCTCTTCAAGAAACTCAGAAAGTTCATAACGAAACCAAGCATCAGCACCTTCTTTACGAAACAATTCATCAATGCGAGCTACCAATGCTTCACTTTTCACAACTTCTCCGCAAGCTTTA
>JAOZTO010000528.1 GCA_029942265.1 Desulfocapsa sp. | reverse complement strand
AAGAGATTTCCAATGGCCATTCTCATATTTCACTAACTATTTTCAGTAAAGACAGCTCGTTATAGGATTCAGGAAGAAGGTAAACCTTGCTATTTCTCCAAGTGCTTGATCTTGCCATTTCACATTTACTAAGCAACATTTCGCGAAATGTGGTACACGATAATTTGGAATCTTGAGAGAAACCAGGAATAAGATTAGCTGGCAGACCTGCTAAACCGGTTTAGATTGCCATAGGCTCCTTCACATTTCTGCAAGGATAAACCGAGTGATCAAAATGACCATTTTATACTTCCGGATCTCTGCTATGGATTTAATAACTTATACTACATGAGGAAAGACATGAACGCCCAGATGTTGCATTCAGTATACTGTCTTTTATTCGGTATCTTGTTTTTAACGCTGTCGCTTGTGTATCAGACGGCAGAGGCCGGAAGCAAAAAACTTCCAGGCCCAGATCCTTCGGCAAAACTTATTACAGGATACTGGAGTGCCCACATTGACCGTGTCAATGGAAAGCATGCAGAACAGATCGCAAAGAAAACCTACACCCTTTATTGGAAAACATTCTTTGATGCCAAGACGAAAAAGGCCCATTATTATCGAATTAATGATCATGGGGTGGATAGTACAGAAACCTTGGAGGGCTACCCGAAAGTACTTTTTATAAGTGATGCCCGCGTAGAGCTAGGCAAGCACCTCCAAGGATTTGTCAGTCATGGTAAAAAAAACAAACTGGACACCATCTACTACGCCCATCTAGGTGCGTGGAAAAGCGACTTTGGCTTAACTGAAGAGAGTTCCTTTTCCTACGCAGACGGGATTGCTGAAATGAATGCCGGTCATAAGTGGTCAGGTGGGCTGGATGGAGTATGGAAAGAAAGTAAAGGAGAGGGAACTATTGCTATCTGGGATGGCAAGAAATACCAGGAAATCTTTCTCACCAATGTCACCTTTTCCGTCGACGGTTATGCAGACCCACAGGTGAGCAGAAAGCATGATAGCAAAATCAAGCCGCGCACTCCAGAACAAAAGGAAGCGATTCAAGGACTCATGGAGTTTTTACACAACCCCTTAAAATGAGGAAATAGCCAGTGGAAACCTTTCCAACTTCACGTAATCCTAAAACATTTCCTTACTACTGTGTGTAATCACAGAACATCCTTGACGAAGGCTAACTTCAAAAAATATGAAAAAACTTATCCTTTTAATTACTATAACGATTTTTTCTTGGATTGGCTGGTGGGTAGGAGAGCATATGGGAATTATGACCGCCTATGTTATTAGTTTTATCGGCAGTTTGTTTGGTGTTTATGTTGGAGTTCGAATCAATCAAGAGTATCTCAGTTGACGATAAAGGAAGAAGAGGCCAGGAACCAAATTGGCCGCACGGTTTCTGTGTGAATGGCCAGTGGCAAGCTCTGCAATTTCAGATATTTCTATTTAATTACATGCCTACTGT
>JAOZTO010000527.1 GCA_029942265.1 Desulfocapsa sp. | reverse complement strand
AGAAACATGGGGGGCATATTAGTGCTGAGTCCCAAGTCGGTATAGGAACTGTTTTTACCCTTTACTTAGTTACTTCCCAAGATGATACAGTAGTAGAAAATATAGTATCAGATATTCACCCAGACCCATTGCCAAAGAATGCTACTATTTTAATGATGGATGATGAAGAAATTATTTGTGACGTTACTTCTGAAATGGTGGCATTACTGGGGTATTCTATGACGTCTGCGCCAAATGGAACAACAGCTTTAGATCTTTACAAGCATTCCATGGATAATAATAATCCCTTTGATGTGGTTATTATGGATTTGACTGTTCCCGGAGAAATGGGTGGGAAAGAGACAATTAAAAAGTTGCTTGAGATTCATCCAAAAGCAAAGGTTATTGTAGCCAGTGGGTATACTGATGATCATGTTATGGCAAATTATGAAGACTATGGTTTTTCTGGTAGACTTGTTAAACCATTTCAGATGAAAGATCTTAAAAACGAATTGGAAATTGTGTTGCAAATGTAGTATCGTAGCCTACACTTTCCACCTCCTTCGTTGCTATCCATTCACAACAAATTAATGCCCAACACACTGGTTCATATAGGATTACAGACACCACTAACACGGCTTGGTATAAAAACTGCCCCGGTGCAATGGATCATAATAGGCTGTATTATTCCTGATATTCCATGGATCATTCAGCGTATTCTTACATTCTTTCCAGGGGGCGATCTTATCGATCTGAGGCTGTATACTGTAGCTCAGGCAAGTCTCCTATACTGTCTTATTTTATCTCTGGCACTATCCATGTTCAGTAGTAAATGGAAACAGATCTTTCTTATTCTTGGAGTAAACTGTTTTCTTCACCTGCTGCTTGATGCCACTCAAAACAAATGGGGAAATGGGGTGAACCTTCTGGTTCCGTTTTCCTGGCATAGCACAAACTTTGACCTATTCTGGCCGGAAAATTACCTGAACTATCTTCTCACACTGACCGGACTACTTGTATGTATATTTCTCTGGCCAAAAGCAATTCGAAGCAATCTGCTATTACAAATGCCGGGAAGAATGCACAGTTTATGCGCTGTACTGTGTCTTGTGGTCTATCTTGGCAGCCCGTTTCTGCTGATCGAAACTGCATCTAAAGCCAACGTTCATTATAGCCAGACACTTCGAAACAGCACAGATCGGATCGGAAAAAAACTGGCAATTGACCGAGCCGATTACGATGCAACAACAAACAGCTTGTCATGTTATGGCGACAAAAGTCTCACCCTCAGTAATCATCTCCAGATACCTTCGGCAACTATCTCCATCCGAGGCCATTTTTTAACGGAGAATATTGTTGAATTGCAGGATTTTCATATTCACACACGTTTTCGTGACTATGCATCATACACAGGACTGCTGCTGGCACTGCTCCTCTGGATTCACAGTCTTGCCTATCAAAAATATTTCAGCAAGCGGTCG
>JAOZTO010000526.1 GCA_029942265.1 Desulfocapsa sp. | reverse complement strand
ATGGTGAGGATTTCCTTATCATGCGTGAAGAAGACATTCTCGGAATCATAGAGAAATAATAAGAATTATCTGTCAATACCATATATTAGGAGATTTACATCATGGCTGGAAAAGATATTAAATACGGAGTAAAGGCACGCGAGTCCATTCTCGCTGGTGTCAACACTCTTGCTGACGCAGTAAAAGTAACACTTGGACCTAAAGGTCGTAACGTACTGATTGAAAAATCATTTGGCGCACCTACCATCACCAAAGATGGTGTGACTGTTGCCAAAGAAATTGAAGTTGTAGACAAAGTAGAAAACATGGGCGCACAGATGGTACGTGAAGTTGCTTCTAAAACTTCCGATGTTGCTGGTGACGGAACCACAACTGCCACAGTACTTGCTCAAGCTATCTATCGTGAAGGTGTGAAGCTTGTTGCAGCTGGTGGCAACCCAATGGAAATCAAACGTGGAATCGATGCATCTGTCACAGCTGTCGTTGAAAAACTTGCGACTATTGCAAAACCCACTAAAGAGCAGGCTGAAATTGCTCAGGTTGGAACCATCTCTGCAAACAGTGATGCTACCATCGGCAAAATCATTGCAGAAGCCATGGATAAAGTTGGTAAAGAAGGTGTTATCACCGTTGAAGAAGCCAAATCCATGGATACCACTCTCGACGTTGTTGAAGGTATGCAGTTTGATCGCGGCTACCTCTCTCCTTACTTTGTTACAGATGCGGATCGTATGGAAGTAAACATGGAAGACCCTTATTTCTTGCTTGTTGAGAAAAAAGTATCCAACATGAAAGATCTTCTCCCCGTACTTGAAGCTGTAGCTAAAATGGGTAAAGGCTTGTTTATCATTGCAGAAGATGTTGACGGTGAGGCACTTGCCACACTTGTTGTAAATAAACTTCGTGGAACACTGAACATTGCAGCTGTTAAAGCGCCTGGTTTTGGTGATCGCAGAAAAGCAATGCTTGAAGATATCGCAACTCTCACCGGTGGACAGGTTGTCACCGAAGATCTTGGAATCAAACTTGAGAACGTAACCATCAACGATCTTGGTACTGCCAAGCGTGTTGTTGTTGATAAAGACAACACCACAATTATTGATGGCGCTGGTGATACCGTAGCTCTTGAAGCTCGTGTAAAACAGATTCGTACTCAGATTGATGCTTCTACTTCAGACTATGACAGCGAAAAACTTCAGGAACGTCTTGCCAAGCTGATTGGCGGTGTTGCTGTAATTAATGTTGGTGCTGCTACTGAAATCGAAATGAAAGAGAAAAAAGCCCGTGTTGAAGATGCATTGAATTCAACTCGTGCAGCTGTTGAAGAAGGCGTTGTTCCTGGTGGCGGTGTTGCATACATTCGTTGCCTTGATGCACTTGCCGCTGTATCGCTTGAAGGCGAGCAGGAACTTGGTAAAAAGATTCTTCTTCGTGCACTTGAAGAACCAGTTCGTCAGATTGCAA
>JAOZTO010000525.1 GCA_029942265.1 Desulfocapsa sp. | reverse complement strand
GTTGTTGGTTAGTTATCAATGGGCAGTAACTGACAACTGATAACTCAGCCCCGTATGTTTACTCTTTCGCAAAAAATGTCTCAATTTCTTCAAGAGTGCGTACAACTGGAGATGGTGGCAAACTCGCCCTGAAAATTCTACCATACCCTTTTGAATAAAGACGAATATCCATAATTCCAATCACCCCCCTATCAGATGTAGAACGCATAAGACGCCCAACCCCCTGCCTGAGAGTGAGTATTGCCCGTGGAATCTGGAATTGAAAAAAAGGCTTTCCTCCACCTTCTTCAATTGCTTTCATCCTCGCCTGAATAACCGGATCGCTCGGCACTTCAAAGGGAAGTTTGTCGATTAGCACACAACTCAATGAATCACCGGACACATCCACGCCTTCCCAGAAACTGGCAACAGCCAATAATACTGAATCATTTGTCTCGCGAAATTGATTCAACAATGCGTGTCGTGAAGCACTTCCCTGCACCAGAACCGGATATGACAAATTCTTTTCTAAAAACTCAGCCACCAGATCCATAGCTTTAAAACTGGTAAAAAGCACAAGAGCCCTGCCCCGGCTAATATTCAACACATCGAAGATACGATCACAAAGTGCTTTTCCATAATGAGGAGCATTAGCCTCCGGAAAACCGTGTTCAGGAACATACAACAACGTTCGTTCCTTATAATCAAATGGCGAACGAAGACACAGCGTTTTACTGCTGTCATCAATACCGAGTCGTTCCCGCATATATTTAAAATCACCACCAGTTGTCAATGTGGCCGAAGTCATAATACATGATTGTACAGAATTATAAAGGCAGTTTTCAAGTTCATCTGCAACCTGAACAGGAGTCGCTGACAGGCTGACAGTTCTATCACGTCTTTCATACCAATGAATAAAATAGTCCTTCTCTGCCTGCTTCGCCCCTGTGATACTCTGCAGGTCATTTTGTAGAGATGTCGCCCGATCAGCAAACAAATTCCATATCTCTCCATGGGGATTCAACTTCAAACAACGTTTAGCAAGGCCACTCAAGCCCTGAATCAGACTCTCAAGGGTTTCCTGCCATTCATTGGAAGTTGTTGCAATTGAATCTAAAGGAAAACGACCTTTCTTGACTGGAAACAATGTCACAAAACGATCTAAGCGCTGCTTTACGCCACTGGCATAGCTTGAAAGATGATCATTATCTGAGGTAGAGAGATCGCTTTCAGACTGTCGATCAACATCACCTATCAGATCAAGAAGTTGATAATGGCTGAATCGTTTCCCGAAAAAATTTGTGGCTACATTTTCCAAATGATGCGCTTCATCAAATATTACTGATTGATATCGTGGTAATATTTCACCAAAACCAGCTTGCCGAATAGCAAGATCGGAGAAAAAGAGGTGATGATTAACAATAAGAATTTGGCAGGAAGCCGCGCGTCTTCTTAAACGATTAACAAAACAGAGCGCCGACTCCGGACAATCTCCCCCAAG
>JAOZTO010000524.1 GCA_029942265.1 Desulfocapsa sp. | reverse complement strand
CAAGTTATGATACCGCCTGTTGCAGCAGGACAATATCAGGCATCAGTTGTTTTTGAAGATGCTCAAACCCCGAGCATACCTTTGACTGTATTACCATTTGCATTACCAGCGGGGAAAACAGCAGCTAGTGTACTTGCCGATGTTGAGCAAAATATGCAAACCATGTTTCAGAGTGTTACTGGTTTTATGGGGAATGCAGATTATGCTCAAACAAACTTAAATACTTTGAATGGGATCCTCAGTGTTTTTACAGATCAATACAGTCAAATGACTGCGGAAGAAAAAGAGTTTTTTGCTACCTTTTTGTATAATTCCGATCTAGAAGGGCTTCTACAGGAAATGGAAACTGCTGAAGCAAAAATTGCTCAGCCTAAATCAACTTCAGTAAGAAGATCACCCACCAAACCATCGTGTATGACTGTCACACCTAGAATAGATGAATACACTTGTAAAACGTATGACCGTTGGGATGAACTTGCAAAATACAGAAGCTATTACCAATACCTGACAAAAATCGACAGCTTGGTAAATAACTGTATTAGTTACGTAACGGACATTCTTGGAGCAACTGATTGTGTTGCTGATGCTGCTCGCTTTGGACGTTTGACCAAAGCAGTGAGTGTGCTGAGTACTGTTTTGAATGCCGCAAGAACTGTGCTCAGCACAATGCCCATAGCTGTTACTGATCTCAGCGTGGATGTTAACCACACAACTTTGTATTATTTCGATGAAACTGGCTTTACTGCTACCGCTACCATGGAGCCAACCAGTACTGTTTTAAGCGAGATAGTTAAAATAGGTCTTGGCAAGGTGATAAATAAATTGAAAAACAAAGTAGGAGCAGAAGGCTGTTTAGCAGAACTTGTAGATCAGGTAGAAGGTGAAGTGAGAGGTGCTTTAGCGAGTTACATAGGTGATGAATATTTTAAGGTTGATGCATCAGATATTGAAATAGTAGCAGTACCACCACATAAATTGGATATTACAACTGAGGACTATACCAAGAAGTTAACCACTTTTTGTGCCTTTCCCTATACACATTACGGTGACACTCTTTATGTGAGTGAGTCTCTTACATCTTGGGGAGGGAGTAAAAAACAGGTGGCAGAAGAGGTTGTTTTCAAATACCCTTATACTTTAAACCAAGAAAATGAATGGAGCTTGGCCAATAGCACTGCAGTTGACCTTCATGTGTTAACGATTAAGAACCGCCCTCCAGAACTGGAAGATATGACCGTTTCAGTTGACCCTAAAAACGAACTCAATGAGAAAATCATTATTGACTTAGATAGCAAAGATCAGGAGTGCGATAAAATAACAAAGTGGGAAGTGGTAGGTTCAGCTCAGTACGGTACACTGGATGAGTCATTTCTTATTTCCAACGAATTGCATTACACCCTAACTAATGGCAGTCCTACTGGCAATGAAGTGTTTACGCTAAAATTTTTTGATGGTCTTGAGTGGGGGGAGATGACTTTGACGATT
>JAOZTO010000523.1 GCA_029942265.1 Desulfocapsa sp. | reverse complement strand
TTCATTTAACGAAGAGATCGGGACAAAAGGCATTAAATCAACAGGCTCATTTATTTTGTGCCAAAAAGTTTGTCACCAGCGTCACCAAGACCTGGAAGAATATATCCGTTATCATTTAGTTTTTCGTCTAATGCTGCTGTATAAATATCAACATCAGGATGGAGGTCTTGTACTTTTTTAATCCCCTCGGGCGCTGATACAAGAAATAATCCTTTGATAGACTTGCAACCAGCATCTTTAAGCAGAGTAATGGTTGCATTTAAAGTACCTCCGGTGGCAAGCATTGGATCAAGAATAAGGGCGGTACGCTGTTCAATATTCTTGGCAAGTTTGACATAATATTGAACTGGCTGTAAGGTTTCCTCATCACGATAGAACCCAACAATTGAAACTTTTGCAGAAGGGATAAGATCAAAGACGCCATCCATCATACCAAGACCTGCACGTAATATTGGGACAAAGGTGATTTTTTTACCTTTTATGCGTTCAACCTCAGTTGGCCCAGCCCACGTTTCAATGACCCGAGATTCTGTGAGGAAGTCTTTGGTTGCCTCATAGCCAAGTAGTCTAGCAATTTCAGAGGCTAATGCTCTGAAATCTTTCGTAGAGATATCTTTTTCACGTAAGAGACCAATTTTGTGACGAATAAGTGGATGATCAACAACATGGACAGCCATAGTATCTCCTTAAGAATGAGTAATGATGGTGTCGTAAAAACTCTCCATCTGCTTCGTTGCTGCAAAATTTAAAAACATCCCGAGGTACTTTAGTACGCCGAAAGGATAGTATAATTACACGCATCGCATATGAAGCTTTTACTTAGCCATCTCAAATTTGACCTTTTTACGATTAAGTCAGTAATAGAGGTAGGGAAAAAATCTAGTGTAACATACAAAAAAAATCATCGAAACTCAATGAAAGGATAATAAATAGCAAGAAAAATATATTATGGTATCAAGACTGATAAGGGTATGCTAGAAAGATAACACTAATTACTGAAAAATTTGGTTTTTTTTGTTAAGATAGTACCTCGATGTGGTATTGAGACATGTGGGTTAATTATCATTTGTAAATTCAAAACCTTAAGCGCTAGGACATATTGTGGAAAAAGAATCCTTTGTAACAATTCGAAAAAAATTGAATAGAACCCAGAAACAATTGGCAATATTGCTCGGAGTTTCGCTAAAAGCCATTCACAGCTATGAACAAGGCTGGCGGAAAATTCCACTACACATTGAAAGGCAACTCTGGTTTCTAATATATCAAAAGAAAAATGAAAAAGGTGATCATTTACAGGCATGTTGGGAAAGAAAATCATGCGACCAAAAGGAGAATTGTCCTGCTTGGGAATTTCAATGTGGAGATATGTGCTGGTTTGTCTGTGGAACAAAATGTGACTGCACAAAAGATATAGATGTTCGAGACAAAATGGTAATTTGTCGTGAATGTACCATTTTAAAGACATTGTTGAAATAAAGCTTATTTGTCAGTA
>JAOZTO010000522.1 GCA_029942265.1 Desulfocapsa sp. | reverse complement strand
ACTGATTGCCTGCTGATTATCTGCTTCTACAGGGAAATGATTACTTGCATTGAGAATGGCATCAATCTCAGGGTTTTGGAAAGTAAGTGCAAGAATGGGTTTTCCTGTGAGCATGTATTCGTACAGTTTTGACGGAATTGTTTCGCTTGAAAAAAATTCTCTGTTTTGAATCAAAATCAGACAAGTGGAGCTGTACATTTTCTGAATAGCAAGGCTTCTTGGAATTTTTCCGTGAAACAGTACGGTATCAGGGTAGGGAAAACTGGCAATTGCCTTAGCTGTTGCACTGTCACACGTACCAAAAAACTCTAATTGTATCTTGTTGATAAGGCTTGAATCCTGCTCAAGACATGTTTTGAGAGCCGAAATCAAAACCGTAGCATCACGAGTGCCACCGAGTGAACCAAAATGAGAAAAGACACATTTTTTTGTATTTTTTGTGTCAGGATTAGTTGAAACAGGAAGTGTTTGGGATGCACCTGGATATACGGTGTAGCTGTTGTTGGATATACCTGTTCTGCGATCAGCATTATGTCGTGCTGCATCACACATATACAGAGTAGCACTGCTTTCCTGACGGATGAGTTTTTCAAGACGGGAATAATATTTAAAAGCTCGATTACTTCGATGATATTCAGCATCATGAATGATGGGATCCTGTAACTCGGCAATCCAGGGAATACCCGTTTTTTTAGCTATTTTACTTGCTGCCAGATGAGCACAAGCAGGACCACCAGTTGAATAGATGATTTCAGGCTGATATTTTTTACAGAGTCCAATGCCAATCTGACTAGCTCTGATATACCATGACCATTCACTTTCCAGGTCAAGAATAATTTTTTCCAGCAGATAAAAAGGAAGAATTGGGATCAGAAGAGGTGTTTCAAAAAGTTTAAACGTAAGTTTTGTTTTGCAATGAAGTCGTAAAAAACTGCGAAGCTCATAACGCAATCCTGATGGAGCAATGGAAAGAGCTGTTTTATGAGGGAATCCAGTATGTTTTGTCCAACCAGGGCTTGAAAGAAGGACTGGTTGAATACCACGTTCAATGAGGGGAGAGAGTTTGTCATCAATGTGCTGAGAACAGGCGCTTCCATCTCTGTTGGCGAGATAACTAAGAACCAGCCAGGATTTTTGCTTCAATTTCTCCATCACCGCAACTCCGAATCAGGACTGTTTGTTTTCCCTTTGTGGATCGTTAGAATTGTGAGATATCCCTCAAACGATTGAAAAAGAGATCGTATCTTCATATAGATACGCTGGTGTCTACGAAGAAAATGAAAAGCAGTGCTAAGGCAGATGGTCTTACGTTCAGTGACCCATGAAATTCCAAGTTCCTGAAGTTCAGCGGTGAGATCATACAATTTTTGTTCATCAGGATATGGCCATTCACCACGCTGTTTTCTGTAACAATAAGAATAGCGATATGGAATGGAGTAATGATTAGGAATTGCAATAATTATTTTTCCATTTTCACTGGTGACCCGTTCCATCTCAGATA
>JAOZTO010000521.1 GCA_029942265.1 Desulfocapsa sp. | reverse complement strand
CAGCCCTTTGAAGGTGTGGAATTACAGGTTTCTTCTCGCGAGAAGTTTCGCGGTCGCAACGTGTTGTCCGTTGCCGGAATAGTTCCGTTTGGGTTGGGGACGCTTTGGGCCGCGTGTGGTCTTCTGGAGTTTCTTTAGCGATACATTCCGAGCCAGTTTCTTCAGCAACGTTGCCAACTGGGCGGTCGTTAGACTTCGAAAGAGTTCCCACTCGGCAGGCGGAATTGCAATCATCATGCCGTGATAGACCTGAGAGATTTCCAACGCCAGGTAATATCCTGAAAGGTTCTCTTCAACCGTTTCCTCGCCATGCACATTTCGCAGGGCCGCATGAATGACGGACATTCCGTTCCATGCCATGGCCGCAAGACAGAAGGCAAACACAGCCGCTCGCGGATACGCCAGGGTCTTGACTTCACACGTTAGATTTTGCGTCATTTCCTGAAACAAGGTTTCCACACTCCATCTTTTTCGGTACAGGTCCGCAATCTTTATCGCGTCGGCAGCGGTCACCGACAGGTTCGTGAGAATGCGAATTTCGTGTTCATCATCTCGAGTTGGTATGTCCAGTTTGACAGTCACACAGCGAATCGTTTTCAAACGCCCCGTCCCTGGATTTGTGATTTCCGCTTTCTGTTCGTACACCTTTCCGGTGTCTGATCGTCTGATGAGTTTGCGGCGACCAATCATCTTCAACGGCATATTCGCGTGGTGTCGAATAATGAAACGACCTTTGCGTTTCGCAATCCCAAACAAAAAGCCGAGTGTGCAGAAATTTCGGTCCGCAATCCAAAGATCCTTCAGCCGCACTGTTGGCAGAAGTTGGTCGAGCAGTGACCGTTCCTGAGCATGACCGTCTTCGCAGGGAAACACGTCAATCACCAGTCGCACGTCAGAGTCGAGTACTGCTAAAGCCTGACCAGGCAACGGTGCGGCCGTTTCGTAACGCGTTTCCAGCAGACGGTGTTCTGTGGCGGCAAAGTGGTTTCCGTCGAGAATTCGGATGTTGTAACCGGACAGCAAGGGTGTTCGCAGACCGAGTTTCCGAATCACGGGTGCCAGCTGTACGGCCGAATCACGCACCAGGACAGCTGACACTTCCGGTTCGATGCGGTTAAGCTTCTGATAGAACCCACTGACCGAAACAGGCAGCGTTTCCACGCGATCCTTCAATGCAGCGTTCACTGTGGGGTTGACGTTGAACACCACTTCGCCCATCACTTCAGCAACGGTGGAGAACGGAAGTGTACGTGTATACTGAGCCACCGCTGTTTCTTCGAAAATTCGGTCCAGCCGCTCGGTATGAAACAGATTCTCAACGATCCCCCGCATCATGACGGTCACGGGGCTGGATTCCACAAACTTCTCAAATGGGCCGCTCAGCAACATCCTTGTCACCTCGTTCTGATTTTGGGCTGGTTATTAAGACGAACCGAACGATATCTTCCGTCCAGTTCTGAAAAACTCATAGACCAACTTTCCCAATCGACGACACACCTTCAAAGGGCTGCCC
>JAOZTO010000520.1 GCA_029942265.1 Desulfocapsa sp. | reverse complement strand
CTTGACTTTATGGATCCGGCAAAAACTGCTCCTTTCCTTTTCCAGGGACCTTTTTCCCATGTACCGTGTCAGATAGTAACTTTAGATACAGAAGGTGATAATGGAGGACTGGTAATGACCTGTTCAAGAGGATATGGACAAGATATGATTCATTCCATACTTCAGGCAGGAGAAGAATTCGGACTGAAACCTGCAGGGGAAAATAGGTTTACAGCCTGGATAAATGGCCTGTAAAAAGTAGTGATAGTCAGTGCCCATCGTCGTAAAACATGGGCACTGACTTAATTTCGAGCTTTTTTTATGCCGTTCAACCTCAGATAGAAAGAGAATCAAGCCAACCACTGTTTCTCTTGAAGTAAGTCAGCATGGTACCCACACTTTTTGCCAATGCGTTTTGGTAAACACGATACGCTTCAGAGAGATCATGGATTCCCATGCCGATAGGATTAAAGAAGATTTTATCACTCTCACTTTCACGACCAATCTTTTTACCGGCAACTACTTCACCAATTTCCCCACTAATTTGTTCTTCAGTAATATGGCCTTCGTTCACAGCTCTCCAACTCACATCGACACCATGGTGCTTGACCTGGTACCAATCATCGACAAAGATACGATCAAACACAGTCAGAGCTGAAGGCGGAGTATCCCAAAATGAAATTTCCGCATGAAATACTCCTTTTTTGTACCAGTCAGGATCAACATAAGCCTCTCGTGCCATAGTGGCTGTTGAAATGACATCACTATCTATAAAAGCATCTCGAACATTGTCCACAGGGACAACTTCCATGTCAAGCTTCTGTGACATTCTCTCTGCAAAAGCAAGTGAAGATTGTTGATTAATATCAAATATTTTTAAAGTCTCAAGGTTTGGAACAGCTGCTTTTATTGCAGCTGCCTGCGTCATACCTTGAACACTTGCTCCAACCAGGCCAAAAACGGTAGAATCTGGATTGGCCAGATACTTTGCCGCAACGCCGGATGCCGCACCCGTTCTCATTGCCGAAGCTATTGCACCATCCATCACACAGATGGGGATAAAGGTCACTGGATCCAAAATAATTATAATGGCAGTCGCCCTAGGCAACCCTTTTTTTAGATTTTCAGGGCGACTGGGGATAAATTTAATCCCTGAAGTTTGAACTGGACCGAGAAGCCCTTTCAAGTGTAACTGTTCTTTAAAATTATTCCCGCCAAGATAGCTTGGCATCGACATAATTCGCCCGGTTGTTTCTTCCGTTGAGGCATCACCCCACCGGATCACTGGTTTTCCCGGCTGGATATAATCTCCCACCCCATGAAGGAAGAATGATCGCTCTACTGCTTTAAGAGTCTCTGACATATCAGCTCCACCTGCAGCAACACAATCTTCCTGGCTTAAATAAAGTAATGACCAACTTGTGTCCGGCATTGTATTCTCCTAAAATTTTAAAATTTAATACTTCAATAAACATCCATTTTATTTTCTTTGGAAAGTCAGCTTGGTTAATTCTAACCCCGACGAGCGGGATAAGTGCCAT
>JAOZTO010000519.1 GCA_029942265.1 Desulfocapsa sp. | reverse complement strand
GATATTACAAGACCATTTGTCTCTACAGCCTCGTTTATCGAAATAGTTGCCTTAGCAGAGAGTTTTTCAGGATTGCTTAACCACCATAGCCACACATGGGTATCTAGAAGAATCATTTCAACACATCCCACTCATCTTCTCCAACCGGCTCCAAAGGGTCTTCGTATTTAAGGACAGAGTTTCTCAACTCTTCTAGGATCACCTGTGAATCTTTCTGGAAAGGTGATATTTTTACTACGGGTTTACCATGGTCAGTAATAATAATTTCAAGACCTTTTTCCTGAATTTCACGGAAATACTGAAGGGATTTTGGCTTAAATTGTGATTTTGAAATAGTTTGCATGAGTTTCTCCATTAGTGTTTAGATGGTGCAATGACCATGTTACCATGGTCATTGTTGGAATTCAAGGAGAGTCTGGACAATATGGAAGGATATGTCACGCTTTGGTCAGTTGCGCTCTTTTAGTAACCGTTCTATCTGACATATCAGATAAAGAGGCAGTGAGATAAAGTGATGGGGTCAGGCTTGACAAGTGGGTGATCGGCGGGTTTGATTCCAGAACATGTTCGAACTGTTACCTCTGTGACTACAGGTCGCTCACGCCATTTTTCAACTTCTGTTGGAGACTTTAGTTATCGAAAGATTTCTCTGGCAGCATTTGCAACCGGAATGTACGAGACTTCGAAAGGCATTAAATCAACAGGCTCATGTATGTCCTGCGCAATCTATCGGTTGGAACATACTTGATGGCTGTTCCTGAACAAGGGGGGTCACAAGGGGGGTCAGGCTTGACAATTTGATATTGTTTCTTTGTACTTCTTTCATGGCACGCAAACCTCGTATTTATTACCCCGGCGCTTTTTATCATGTCATGCTTCGTGGCAATGGTGGGCAGGATATTTTTTTTGCCGCAAAAAAGGGAGAAAAAGGGGACAGGCGAATAGTGCTTCTTACAGGGACAGGAGCTTGATAGAGCAAGGTGGGGGAATTGGACGCTTACGTTACTACGTGTGTGTGACGTCTAGATTATAAAATACATTGATTTGGTAACAGGCAACGGCTATAATTTATGTGCAAGCTTAAGGCTACTTTAATGAGAGTGATTTTCTTTAATAAAACGGAGCCTAATAATGGTGGAACAGACCAAATCCCAAACAAACGACGATTTTGACAGCCCTTGGAAAGAAGTGCTTGAATATGCTTTTGAAGATTTTCTTCATTTCTTCTTTCCTGAAGCAGCAGCTGGAATTGACTGGGGAAAAGGACATCATTTCTTAGACAAGGAACTGCAACAAGTCAGCAAGGATGCAGAGCTTGGCCGCAGGTACGCCGATAAACTTGTTCAGGTCTATCGTAAAGATGGTGAAGAGGTTTGGGTTCTTATTCATGTAGAGATACAAGCTCAACCAGATAGCGATTTTGCAAAACGGATGTTTACCTACAATTACCGGATCTTTGATCATTATGATCGTAAATATTCGGGTTGTGTTCAAAACAGCCCAGACCACTGAATTGTAAATGTTTG
>JAOZTO010000518.1 GCA_029942265.1 Desulfocapsa sp. | reverse complement strand
AAACATTTACAGTTCAGTGGTTGATCCTATTTTTGAACCGAACCCGAATGTTTACTTAATAACTTCTCATATTTGTTTAGTTTCAAATACCAATGATTTTATGACTACCGGAACAACACTTCCATTAGCCATGGGTCGTCCAACATCAATATAATCGCCTTCCTGTACAACAAGTTGATCGATACAAACGATACCGTTTTTAAATCCTAATGCTTTCAGACTCTGTCCAAGAACTTTTCCGATATCATGTTCCAGTACTACAACAAGCGGTTTTCCTGACTTCAATATCTGGCTGGCACCATCAACAATACCTTTTGCAAGGACTTGAATAGCCGCAAAAGAGAGATAGCCGCAACCACGTAACCCTATCGCAACATTATCAAGACTCCCTTCTTCAAGGTAATTTTCAATGGATCGTTTGATAGCTACAGCAGGTTCAGAAAGATCTGCAATATCCTGACTCACTAATGCCACCGGCATGTTCTTGAAAGGTAACAGTCTTTCATCTACTAAAATGGTGCTACCACTAACATCAACTGTTTGTGAACCAGCACCTATGACTGTTGCCCGGATAGTCTCCGTGGGTTCAACAAGCTGCCACTCTGTGTTGCCCCAGAGTTTTCGTAGTCGGTTGCCAAATAGTGGGCCGATATCTCCATAGCGATTACTCTGCGTAAGCTCATCACTGCCGTAAACAAAATCAGCAACGCCGCCTGAAATCATCACCTGATCGATCGAATAATCCAGTCGTAGCGCCTCAGTCATTAACAGGTTTCCGGCAAGTCCTTTAAGTTCTGTTTTCTGCAAACACTCTATGATTACCGCAACCATGGCATCACAAATGAGAACAAGGTTACTTTCAGTTATCTCTTCACCCGGATTTATGCGAACTCCAGTTGCCGCAAGGATCTGTTCCATAGGGCGTGAAATCTGTGTGACTCTATTTGAATTTTTCTCAAGCTGTAGCAATCTGCCGCCCACATTAAGACAGCAACTATCGATGGGATCTCCATTTTTAAAGATACCAATATTGGCTGTACCGCCTCCAATATCAATATTTGCAATGGTACTGTAATTACGTCTTGAATAGTCGGCAGCCCCTGAGCCTCTACCGGCAATTATCGATTCGAGTTTACCACCAGCAGTTGCCACAACAAAATCACCAGCAAAATCTGCAACCTTATCTGAAATAATCCTGGCATTTTCTTTTTTAGCCGTTTCTCCGGTAATAATCACAGCACCGGTATCTATTTCTTCAGGACTGATTCCAGCTGCATTAAATTCAAGCAAAAGCAGGGCGAAAAGTTTTTCGCCATCGACCAGGTCATCCAGGCCAATCGGTGTCATATGAATATCACTTCGATAAATAATTTCCTTATCTGTGATTTCCATTTTCGGAACCAGTGATCCGGGTGCAACATTTTTCACCGTCAACATCGAAAGTACAAACTGCGTTGTTGATGTACCTATATCAATGCCAACACTGCGGATCTTTTCCTGCACCATTTCACCTATTATGATTCAAGATGGGTTTGTAAAAAA
>JAOZTO010000517.1 GCA_029942265.1 Desulfocapsa sp. | reverse complement strand
TTTTAGCATTATTCACCATTTATGTTGAAATAGGTATCTATTCAGATACAGTTCATAGGCTACTTTTACCTATCAATCAGAAGACAGGTTACTTCATATGTCGTGTTGCCAGGCGCTTTAGGGTCTTTGTCGAAAATTCTTTGTCCCCCAAAGACAAATTTTTCAAAGGAACTTCAGCCCTTGCAGCTTCTTTATGGCCTCCGGCAGACCCCACGTCAGCAAAAATTCGTTCTGCCAGTTTTCCTGCGTTTTTACGATATCCGTCACAGCGGAAAATCACGACTAGTTTTTCGCAATGTATTCCTGAGACAAAAACCCAATCAATCTTATCAACATGATTCAAAAAATCTGCAATATTTACAAGAATGTCTGGACTTCGAACTTTTCCAACATGAGTGTAAAGCCGTCCCTTGGAATACGTTAAATTATTGAGTGCGACATTAAAATATTTAAGCTCAGAACGACGCATATCAGCAAGTTCAAACTTCTTAACAAGATTACGATTCGCAATATTGAAGAGATAGCGAAATGAAATACCATCTGCTAACAGTGCCTTTTGAGAAAAATCCTGTGTATCCACTTTAATAGCATAGAATAATGCGGTGGCCAAAGCAACCGATGGCTTCATATTGGCTGCTCTTAGGTACTCAACCAGCATAGTGGAACAGGATCCGTAGTCAGGACGGATGTCTGTATAGAAAGAAGAATATTCACCTGTAATGGGATGATGATCTATAATAGCATCAAACTTGATTTTTTCGAACACAGGAAGGTGGCTCGGTTGTGAATCAACCAATACCTTTTTACTGAAATCATGAATCTTGACATTACCAAGTCTCTCCAAAGGAATCTTGAGCCGCTCCACCATTGAAACATTATTCAAACGGCGAATTTCGTTGGGATGTGCAATTATCACTTGTTTGACACGATACCGGAGTAGACGTTTTATAGCCTGAGCACATGCTATGGCATCTGGATCAGCGTTAATACAGACAAGGACAGTGTCTTCCTTTTCAAAAACATCCCAGAATCCCTGCAAACGCCCTCTGGCACTTTTCCGTGCTCCCTGGCTGCATGATCTTTGTTTTTTTCTAGCCATATAAAGTCCTGTCATCTGTATTCTGTTCATCAATGCTAATACAGACAACCAGTTCCTTTCTTCGTTTTGTATCCGACATCCAAAGCCTAAGACAGTATCCTAGCGCTTGATTAGCGGACAGACTATTCAGCATACGTACAAAATCCATTCATGCCGAACCCCAAAAATAACACACAAAACTATAGCACAGATTTTCACTGAATTGCAAGAACTCCTAAATACTAACTTATTAACATCTGATTATCACCAGTAACCATAATAGGAAATTTTGCGCATACATAAAAATCACCATTACTCCCAAAGACTTCCGCTTCAATTTCTAATAACGCCTTATCCTTGACGTTCAGTGCCTAGGATGTTACCTATTGTAGGTCGTTTTGAAACATTGTATGAGCCTGTTGATTTAATGCCTTTTGTCCCGATCTCTTCGTTAAATGAAAAAT
>JAOZTO010000516.1 GCA_029942265.1 Desulfocapsa sp. | reverse complement strand
AAGGGGTGTGTTATTGATATGTGTAATATCCAGCTTTTTCCTGAATTTTTTTAGCACGTTTTGCTACGGCATCAAGTGCTTCTTTGACAGGCATCTGTCCTGTCATAGCTTTGGAAAGTGTAGTTCCCAGCTCTTTATTCACTTCACCCCAGGTAGGGATGATAGGACGCCAATCTGGATCAGCATACTTCAAAGCTTCGCCAAAGATCTTCATGTGAGGGTATTTGGCATTAACCTCTGCATCGGCGTGTGTGGAAAAGCGTGATGGATTGCCACCTTCCAGGGCGATCATTTTGTCAACACGTTTGGAGGTCAACCATTGCATCAACAAAAATGCTGCCTCTTTATTCCCTGCATTTTTGGGAATAGCAATACCAAAACCACCGGTTTGAGAACCGCGACGAACTCCTTTTGGATGCATGGCCCAGCCAACCTTTCCAACGATTTTTGATTTTTCAGGATCCTCAACTTCACCAGCAATAACGGTGGTGTCAAGATACATTGCAGCTTTTCCCTGTAAAAAAGCATTTTTCATTTCTGCAAAACCAAAAGAGGTGCCGCCTTCAGGACCGCATTCAAGGATTTTTTTGAGTGTTTCAGCTGCTTTAACGCCAGCTTCATTGTTTAAAATAGGGTTCCAGTTGTCGTCATATACTTTTCCACCAAGAGGTGCGAGATGGAGGAGGAAAGCATGTGAAGTCTGGTGTCCAGAGGCACCACGAGAAGTAAGACCAGCCATTCCAGGTTCAAGTTCTTTGATTTTACAGGAGACTTCCAGGAGTTCCTCGTAGGTTTCTGGAACTTTTAAGTTATGTTTGTCGAAAATATCTTTTCTGTATCCAAGAACTGAGGTTTCTGAACCAAATGGAATTCCAAAAAGAGCACCAGTAGGCCCTGGAAGATATCCTTTTTTTCCACCTGCAACTCCAATATTCTGTACATACCCATCAATAAGATCGTCGGCATCGTAATTAGGGTCGGCAAGTTTTGGATTCATAAAGAAACGTGCTAATGGTTCGATCTGGTCAGCAGCAACGTAATCCGCTTTTGAGAAAACAACATACGCTAAAAGATCATAATCACCCTTGGGTTTCGTAAGCTCCAATGTCTGTTTTTGACGCATTGCCAGATATTGAAGGGTGTCAACTTCTACGTTAATGCCTGTTTCTTCAGTGAATTTAGGGAGTACTTTTTTCACAGCATCAAAATGTGGATGAGCTGGAAAGTTGACCACAAGAGTTTCACCTTTATAAGGTGCATAAGGATCACCCGCACTTGCGCTCGTTAACAGCATTCCTGTGCAGGCTCCTGTGACCATGGCCGTTACAGCTACCTTCTTTACAAATTTAAGCATAGTTTTCTCCTCTTGAGATAAGATGTGGTTACAAAAAACCTTTTATAAAGCTTCTTCTGTTTGCCGATCAAAGAGATAGAGACTTTCTGGCTCAACCTCAAATGTTAGAATTTCGTTGGTTGCGAGTGGGGTGTCCGAATCAACTTCTATAAGGATTTGCTGCCCACCAAGCTGTGAAACAATTACTGACT
>JAOZTO010000515.1 GCA_029942265.1 Desulfocapsa sp. | reverse complement strand
ATTTGTAATATATAAAAGGTATCCTATTGCAAGTCAAGTTCGTGACTTTATAAGATGCTATTTACGAAAAAAACTGATCTGAAGTTTTGTGAAAGTGGTGACTGTTATGAAGAACACTGGAAAAAAAGAACTTGTCGGTACCGAAGGAAAACTTTTGTTGGATATGATTCGTAGATTGAATCATCGAAACGCTACTGATAATCTGCTCAAACTGATCACCAAAACTCATCCGGCTGATACTGCTTGGGTGTTCAGACATTTATCAGATCATGAACGTAAGGAAGTGTTTAACATCCTGGCTCAAACCGATCAGGTAGGTGAATTTTTAAAAGAACTTGATGAATCTATCATGGTTCCTCTGATCGAAAATCTCACACCACAGTTTATGGCAGATGTTATCAGTGAAATGGCATCAGACGATGCGGCTGACATTATAGAAGTACTACCACCTGATTTTGCAACGGAAATTCGTTCAAGGATGGAACAGGAAGACAGGGAAGAGGTTGATGAGCTATTGCAGTATCATCCCGAATCAGCGGGTGGTCTCATGTCTCCTGATTTTATGTCTCTTGATGAAGAATTAAGTGTTGGCGAGGCAATTGCAAAGGTGCAGGAACGTAGCGCAGAAAAAGAGATGGTTTTTTATCTCTATATCACTTTCGGTGAGGATAAACTAGCAGGGGTTGTTTCCTTGCGTGAACTTCTCACAAATCCACCTGACAGAAAGCTGAAAAATATTATGCGGGAGAATGTCCTATCTGTAACAACCGATATGGATCAGGAAGAGGTTGCTCATGTCATTTCCCAATATAATATATTGGCCGTTCCCGTTGTTGACGGTAATTACAGATTAGTCGGAATTGTTACTGTCGATGATATTATCGATGTTATGCGAGAAGAAGCCACAGAGGCATTTTTTCAAATGGCTGGTGCTGGTAAGGATCGTGAAATTCTCTTAAAATCAACGACCGAAAATGCCCTTATTCGTGCGCCATGGTTATTTGCCTCCTGGATTGGTGGAGTCATGGCATTATTTATTATTGGGCATTTTGAAGAAGAGCTTACCCAGGTTTTAGCACTTGCTTCATTTATTCCAATTATTATGGGTATGGGGGGTAATATTGCTACTCAGTCTTCAACCATCGTTGTGCGTGGAATTGCAACTGGGCGCATTAATATGGAAGAGTTTAGTAAGATCATCTTTAAAGAGATGCGTGTCGGAATAATACTAGGTGTTCTTTATGGCGGTTTTTTAGGTGTCCTAGCATTTTTTGGATATGCTGAACCAAAACTCCTTGGTTTGGTTGTTGGGCTTTCAATATTTTTCTCAATGGCAATGGCCGCAACTGTTGGTACGGTTATCCCACTTATATTAAAACGACTGGATATTGATGCAGCAGTAGCAACTGGTCCTTTTGTCACCACTGCAATTGATATACTAGGAGTTCTTGCATATTTTATGATTGCCAAATTTTTTCTTAATTTGTAATGGTTTTTTTTGAAACTTTATGGAAGACTTACACTAAGTTGACTTATCCTTCCGTAATTTAAAATCCAAATTCTTGAAATGG
>JAOZTO010000514.1 GCA_029942265.1 Desulfocapsa sp. | reverse complement strand
GCCAGTGGCAAGCTCTGCAATTTCAGATATTTCTATTTAATTACATGCCTACTGTCCTGTAATTATTGAATATATCTTCTCATGTCAGGAATAAGCTTTACTTGCGACTTTGCTTAAATTGGAGAGATTACCAATGGCCTGTTCCTACAGGAGAAGATGTTGATGTAAGATACAAGACCCACTCATTTAGTAAAAATATCAGATCTCATTTTGACTATGACTAATCTGCCTTCTTTATAATCCACTTGACATTCGCACACAAACGTACGAAATTACCATTATGAACGGTAACGAACTTCTCAAGAAGATAAAAAAGCTCGCCAAAGAGAAAAACAAACACTTTGAAATATTCAAAGCTCATGGCAAGGGAAGCCATAGTACTCTGAAATATGGTGAGAAAAAGACAACCATCAAGGATCTAAAGAAAGAGATTGGCCCTGGGTTGTTGTCAAAAATGCTAAAACAGCTAAACATAGACAAAGGCGAGTTATAAGGGGTAACAGCATGAGAGAATTTATTTATCCGGCAAACATTGAAGAAGACGATGGCTTTTTTACGGTAACTTTTCGAGATCTGCCCTTTGCTCTTACAGACGCTGAATCACGCGAAGAGGCTTTGGAGGAGGCTATTGATTGTTTAGGCGAGGCATTGGCTTCCTGTATTCTCGATAACGAAGAAATTCCAATACCAAGTCAAGTCAAAAAAGGTGAAATCATAATAGCCCCGGTTGCCCTTATCGCAGCTAAAGCAGCCTTATATGTTGCAGTCAAAGAAAGAGGGTTGAACAAAACGACGCTAGCTCAAAAGCTACACGTTTCGGAAGGTGTCGGCCGGAGACTATTAAATCCACGATATCAAACTAAGATTGTTAATATTGACAATGCATTGAGAATGATGGGAAAAAGGATGGTTATTAGCATGGCTTAAATCCAACCTGCGACTCAGGATAGCTCCTCAAGTCAAACGAGTTTTGCTTGATAAGGATTAGGCTGTTTCTGCATTGCTTTAATTAATTCTATCGTTAACGAATAATTCCATATTTCATCTGGCCCTTTACCTTGCCCATGACTCCTGAACTGAAAAGAGCGATTATAAAATCCATTCCCAGTTATTTCACTTTAAGTTCTGACGAACAGGAAAAATACAGGGTAGCCATTCCTGATAATGACGATTTCAAGATCAAGCAGTTTTTACTAAAAGCACTGTTCGATATCACCGTCAATGATGGCGAAACATTGGATCAGGTCTGGCAAGATTTGAGTATTGAACAGTGTAATGTGGTAAACTCTCACATGTTGCCGTTGCAGGGAATCGGAGAAGATTATTTTTATCTGAATGAATATCTTGGTGATGATAAAACCATCCTCAGCTTCCCTACTCTCTATGATTACGACTATAACGATTACCTCTTCCAAGAAGAAAGTAGAGCCGAAGAAGATAAAAGATACAAGAAGAAGCCTTACAGAGGCACACTCTATTTTACCTGGGCCAGATTGCTGATTGATGGCACGTTCACTTATGGTATTCTATCCATGGTGGCTGGTTATATTTACAGTCAGATAGATGAATTC
>JAOZTO010000513.1 GCA_029942265.1 Desulfocapsa sp. | reverse complement strand
CCACGAAAAATCGTGCTTCTGTCTGGGCCTAGACAGACGGGCAAGACGACGCTGTCCAAGGTGCTGTCGCCCAATTTCACATACCTGAATTACGACAATCCAGAGCATCGTCTTGAACTTCTGGAACGATCATGGAACAGGAGATGTGACCTTGTTATATTTGATGAACTCCATAAACAAAAAAACTGGAAATCCTGGCTCAAGGGAATTTACGATACTGAATCTATTCCTCCTGCCATAATTGTCACCGGGAGTGCCAGGATGGATACTCATCGGAAAGTCGGTGATTCACTGGCAGGTAGATTTTTCCCGTTTCGGCTGCACCCATTAGATTTAAAAGAAGTTCGCAATTTTCTCCCAGATATGGATTGTCAGTCTGCCCTTGAGCGGCTCCTTGTTTGCGGTGGCTTCCCGGAGCCCTTTCTTGAAGGTGATCAACGTTTTTATAAACGTTGGAGAAGAACTCATCTCGACATCATACTGAAACAGGATCTCGTTGATTTGGAAAACATTCAACATATTTCCTCTATTGAAACACTCGTTCAACTCTTAAGAAAACGGGTGGGAAGCCCCATTTCTTACACTTCCCTTGCCCGTGATCTTCAGTGTTCAGATCGAAGCGTGAAACGGTGGCTACAAATTCTTGAGAATTTGTATGTTATATTCAGAGTATCTCCCTATCACAGAAATATCGCACGATCATTGCTGAAGTCACCAAAGTATTATTTTTATGATACCGGTCAGGTTCTTGGTGACAATGGGATAAAATTGGAAAACTTGACAGCATGTGCTCTGCTGAAGGAATGTCACTTTCTCGAAGACTGTGAGGGAGAGCAACTGCAATTACATTATTTGCAGACAAGGGATGGCAGGGAACTGGATTTTTTCATTATCAGAGAAGATGCACCGCTCATTATGCTGGAAGTAAAGTGGAAGGATCGGACAATAAGCCGTAATTTTCACCATTTTCGTCAATATTTTAAAGATGCGCAACAAGTTCAGATTACAGGAGTGTCCGGCAGGGAAAAGAGTTTTCTGGATGGTACTGAACTTCGAAATGGAAGTGAATGGCTGGCAAATCTCAACATCTCAAAGTACATTTCGTATTGAGGGAGTAAGTCTGTTCCAACTACCATACTGGGTCACAAGCTACCTTATTGATTTGTCAGAGAAACCATTCGAAAGATAACAGCTTCCTCTCAGTTCTGGGGACAGTATATCTAACTCAAGTTGCAATTTGACAATTCGGGGTAGAGTAGAGCACTGATTCAGTAGAATTTCTTTGTCTCTTTTAATGACGCCTCACCGCACGCGGTTACTACGTGTATCAAAGTTCTTTCTTCCTCAATGCTCCCTCATCAAACCGTGCATACGGTTCTCCCGTACACGGCTTTCCGATGTTCTTCACGGTAAGGCTTGCGTTTGTTTCCATTTTGCGTTGGTTGGGGACAGGAGTTTGATAGAGCAAGGTGGGGGGAATTGGACGATTACGCAAAGCAGTGGGATGAACTGGAATCCAGCACCAATCCTTTTGCCATTTGCACCATGGCACACTTAAAGACCATGGAAAC
>JAOZTO010000512.1 GCA_029942265.1 Desulfocapsa sp. | reverse complement strand
TAAGTGCATTTGCGACCAACTCGCGGACAGCCAATTCAGGGAACATGGATACACTCTTACGCAAAGCTTGCCCAATCACTTCGTTAGTGGGCACCAGCATCATAATAAAATTAATAACTCCCTCGAATCCGCAGGCATATCCTTTGCTATCTTCTTGTTCACGCTGGGTTTCCACTCTACCCTTACCCTTATAATGAATAATCCGTATGGATTTTCGTTTAAGGGCAGGGAATTTTTCCAGCTTTTTGGCAAAAAGGATAGCTCCCTGATTAGTAATATCCCAGCTTCCAGCCTGACCTGGTTGAATAAGCCCATCTTCTTTCAAGCAATCCAATATGGCTACACGGCCATCCGGCAATGGCAATTCCAGAAGATCAAAATAGGCTGGATAGTCTAGGACCCTCAAAACCTCATCACCGGAGACATGTTCTGTTGCAATACCATACTCAAACGGAGTTTGATCAAAAATCCGCCACAACTCCCGTTCTTTTTCTGGATGCTCTTTCAATTTCTTTTTATAGGAACCGACTCGGATAAACTCCTGACTCATAAACCGTACAGGGTGGTGGAACACCGCTCCAATTTCCAGTAACACCACAGGCTTTTCGTTGGCTGAAAACTCAAAGAAACGAAAATTTATTTTGGGGCTCAACAGCCGTAACAGCCAGTTTTCCAACTCTTCATCACCAACTTTGGCCACAGCAGGTTGAAACGAGGTGCCGACAATGTCATGACTCTTGTCATCTATGCCCCAGATCAGATAGGCGTTGACCTTACCCAGGAGTGCTGCTGAGTTTGCGAGGGCGGAGATGTATTCCCCGATCATTTCTGGATTTGCGTTATTGTGCTTGAACTCTACCCATTCCGCTTCTTTTGGAAGGGTGATGAGTTCCTGCAGCAGGCTGCGCAGGTATTCTGGGCTGCGGGTTAATGTCATGGATGAGTGACCTTAGATTTTGATTGTTCCAGTGATCGCTTTGGCAATAACTGCCTTTTAAAATTCAGTTAAGCAGGATATTTCTTTCTGCACTGTTTCGCTGATACAACCATACTTTGAATTTATATCGTTAGCATATGTAATAATTGTTTGTTGTTCACTTATTGATGGCAAAGCCATTGGAAAGTTTCCGAGTTTGGTTTGTTGAGGATAGATTCGTTGTTTTATTATGTTGATAAAACCACCAGCTCTGCTGGTGTGAGCCTGATAGGCTTTGCCGGTCAGGCGTGAAATACCTCCTCCTTGAGGCTCCCTGGTAAAGGAATTATAACCTCCTTCTTGAGAGTTTTTGGAAGGGAAGTCTCAAGGAGGAGGTATCTATGCAAGATTACCAAAGTCAATCACATGTCAAATATGAATGCAAGTATCATATAGTTTGGTGCCCAAAGTATCGTCGTAAAAAGTTGTATGGGAAAATTCGTAAGAGATTTGGCGAAATAATCCATGACCTGTGTCGTCAAAAAGGAATTGCATTAATAGAAGGCCACGCACAACCTGATCATGTACATTTGTGTCTAAGTATTCCCCCGAAGCACAGTGTTGCAATGATCGTTGGTTTTCTCAAAGGTAAGAGTGCAATTCGTTTAAA
>JAOZTO010000511.1 GCA_029942265.1 Desulfocapsa sp. | reverse complement strand
ATGTGTCTCTTTATCGCCTTTGCTGCACTTGATGATGAGACCTGTCTTCCTGCACTGATTGATCTAATCAATGCCCGTTTTGGAATCAGTCTCACAGCTGACGACGTAACAAACCTCGGTATGACTATTCTGAAAACCGAACGTGCGTTTAATATGGCTGCAGGATTCACAAACCTAGATGACAGACTTCCGGAATTCTTCGAAACTGAACCTGTCCCTCCACATAATGCGGTATGGGATTTCACAGGCGAAGAGATCGATTCTTTCTGGAAATTCTAAGCCTCTTATGCAAGTTCAGGTAAAGCTCTTTGCCTTCTTTCGTGAAGGTCGATTTATTAAGGAGGACAAAGAGCTCCCCACAGGTACCACAGCAGGACAAGTGGTGGATGATCTGCATATCGACCGTGAAGAGGTTGGTGTGCTTATGATTAATTCCCGTCACTGTGCATTTGAAACCGTTTTGCAAGATGGTGATATTTACGCAATTTTCCCGGTAATTGGCGGTGGCTGACCACAACGAAGTACTGACATTTATCAGTAAACAGTCAAAGGACAACTGTCTTGATCTGCTTGATGCACATAAGGCGGCAGACACCTTTGGCTGTTCTTTGAGCCAGATAGAAAAAATCGCATTAACCCACTCCATTCTTCCTACACGTTTTCAACGTAACGGTCTCTCCTGTAGCGATCAATTACGACTACTCCAATCCACCATAGCAGTTATTGGTTGTGGTGGGCTTGGTGGCCGAACTGCCGAACTGCTTGCGCGTATTGGTATTGGCCGCCTTATCCTCACTGACCCTGATATTTTCTCGGAATCCAACCTTAATCGACAGATTTTCTGCAACATTAAGAGTCTTGGCAGCAACAAAGTTGATGTTGTAGGGCGTGAATTACAAGCTGTAAACCCTGCACTGAGAATCACTGGACATTGCATGGAATTCACTGCTGAGTCCATTGTTTCAGCAGATATTGTTATGGATTGTCTTGATTCCGTTGGGGCACGAATAGAGCTTTCCGAGATATGCAGAAAACAGGATATCCCTATGGTGCATGGGGCTGTAAGTCAGTGGTATGGGCAGGCAGGCGTTGACCTTGCGCCAAATACACTTATCAGCACACTCTATCCGCAAAAAACGATTCCCCTCGAAACACCTACTGTGATGCCCATGAGTGTTGCACTCATCGCATCAATACAGGTGGCAGAAGCTATCAAACTCATTCTCGGGCAAGACTCTCCTCTGCTTAGCGGCTGGATGCAAACAGATCTTCTTCGTTGCGATTATGATGCTATCTTGATCCCTTCGGGTAGCTGATAGTGCCTTTTTTGCCCGATCTCTTCGTTAAATGAAAAGTTTTATCCTCGGGATATCAACCATATGCCTGCGGTATTTTTTTATTTGCCTCGACATCGAACAACAATGCTACTGAAAACACAGGGGGACAGACTACGATTAATTCTGTGCGGCATTTACAGAAAAGGGGGAAGATTGTTTTTCATTAATTGCCAAACAAGTCGACATTGAGAGCTTCAGCCATACGTTTAAAATGCCTGTCTAAGGAACGGGGACGAAATAACTTCCCCATCTATACATCTCATCTTCAGGCCATC
>JAOZTO010000510.1 GCA_029942265.1 Desulfocapsa sp. | reverse complement strand
CATGAAAAATACTAAGACACCAACAACACAATGGATTCCACTTTCCTACTCTACCGCCTTTCTTTTACGCTCCAAGCGTTTGCTTGGGTGGAGTGCAGTACTTGTTTTTGTTACCATGGCCTTCACTTGGGGCGGCTATCAGCTTACTGTTGGTTTTGTTGACGGCCTAACGGGAAGTTTTTTTCTGACACAACCAGAAGCAGTTGGAATCTGGGGATGGATAAAATATCTTGGTTGGGAAGCTATGAGATGGGGCTTTCTGATTGTCAGTCGTATTGTCGCCTTTTATCTGGCCTTTCTCATCGCCTATAGTCTCTCTGCTCCTGGATATGTTTTCCTGAGCACTGCAACGGAAAAGAAATACGAAGGAAAACATTTTGAACCGGATGCAGCGCTGAATATTAAAGGCTTACTGCTTGATCTCTGGGAAGGAGTAAAAATAGGTTTTTTCGGAATACTGGTAACAATCGCAGCCCTGATGGCCAACTTTATCCCTGTAATAGGGCAGATAGTCGTGCTGTTACTCTATACCTATTACTCAGCTTTGATGTTTGTGGATTATCCAAGTTCACGCAGACAATGGAGTCTCGGGCGTAAAGTCTCATGGATTAAAACTCACAATAAGCAGTCACTTCGCCTTGGTATCTTCCCAGCTTTGATCAGTCTTATTCCGGTTGTAAACATCTTTTTCATAGCCATAATTTTTCCTCTTATGACGGTACATTGTACTCTCAATTTTGTGACTATTGAAAAAAACGCCTTGGTGAGGAAGAGCTGACAGCGTTCTCTTTTCTTCCCGCCATAATCCTGCGAAGCTGTTCAAGCTCTCCCTTTGCCTGACGTAACTGATCCTTAATATGTTCCTGTCTGGCAACATTATCTGCACCCTGCAATTGAACTTCAAGAGCTTCTACTTCTTTTTGACTCTTATACAGATCTCGTGCTAAGGCTGGTAAATGCATTGTGTGTCAAGTGTTGTTTATTTTTGAGGAGCACTAACAAGCTGAGGAGTCCAGAAAATCACTTCCTTCTCATCCAGTTCATTCCAAAACCCTGGGCCATCCCACTCCTTTAGCTGCTCATTGTAACCACGATGAACAACTTTAAGCGTAATTTTTTCTGCATCTTCCAGTGCATCCTCATCAAACTGCCGAGCACCCTGAACAGGCGTATTTCCGAGATAAATCCATTCTCCCTGACAGGGTAAATCTTCACCAATTACTTGATAAAGCACATGAGCACCCTTGGGTACAGAATTAATTTTAAAGTTAACAACTTTTTTGTTTGAACAGCCTGATAAAAACACAAAGGCAGCCAGCACAGCAAGCACATAAAAAACGCTGAAAGTATTGTTTGTTTTCCTGGACATTTTTTATTTCCTTTTTGTTAGTTCAATAGTAACGGGCTGGGGATTGTTGGTCGCTGCGCCTTTTGTATCATGCTGCATTTTCACCCAAAATGATCTTATTTCCTCAACGTATCCATCTTTACGTAATTCAATCGTGGCATTTTTGGCAGTCTCTTCCTCACTTTCCCACGTAACCAGCAGTGGAGTCCTTCCAAGATGTGTATCATCTTTTAAATTAATGACCTCGGCACCAGGTGGAATTGATTCAATTTTCGC
>JAOZTO010000509.1 GCA_029942265.1 Desulfocapsa sp. | reverse complement strand
TCTTCAGGCAGATAATGTGCCTGCCAGGCAAGAAAAACCCGCTCCGGATGCGGCATCATGGCAAGATGTCTTCCATCTGGTGAACATAGTCCAGCCAAACCATCCGGCGAACCGTTAGGATTAAATGGATAGGATTCCGTGGCGTTGCCTTCATCATCAACATAGCAAAGCGGAGCCAGGTTTTCTGCAAGCACCCGTTCTTTTACTGTAGCATCGGGAAAGGAAAGGTGCCCTTCACCATGATCCACATGGATACCAAACACCAGCCCTTCCATACCTTTCAACATAAGCGCCGGGCTTTTGCCAACCTTTACAGTACTCCAACGGGATTCAAAACGACCGGAAAGATTATGAATAAAACGAGGTTGTTTATCTGCATCGATATCCTGCCAGGGAACCAGACCAAGAAGACCGAAAAGCTGACAACCATTGCAAATACCAAGGCTGAATGTATCGGGACGTTCGTAAAATTCACGAAACATCTTTTTCAATGTAGCATTAAAACGGATGGTTGCGGCCCATCCCTTTGCCGATTCCGGAACATCTGCATAGGAGAACCCACCCACCGCAGCAAGACCTCTAAAATCATCCAGTGTAATACGCCCTGCAAGGAGGTCGCTCATGGTGATATCCCAGGGTTCAAAGCCTGCGGCGTAAAAAGCGGAACTCATCTCCCGATCGGAATTAGATCCCTCATCACGTAAAATGGCAACTTTGGGCTTGTCTGTTTTTGTTAAGAGTTTTGTTGGTGTGGGGGTGGGGGTAAAACTAAGATTGTAGGCAGGCCCTTTACGGTCATAACAATTTTTCTTTTCCTGATCCGCACAATCAGATCCTATCTGGAGCCGTTCCAGCTGATAGCTTGTCTCTTCCCAGTTTTCTCGAAGCTTGCGCATATCCTCATCCAAAACGATTTCTTCGTTTATACGGATTGTGATCTGTTTTTTCTCCACACTTCGCCCAAGTAATAAAGCGGTAATATTGAAGTCTGCAAGAACTTGTTGCAAATCATCGAGATTTTCATCGGCACATTCAAGTACCAGACCCAGCTCTTCAGAAAACAGAGTTGCCAGTGCAGAATCAGTTGATTGCATATCCAGCTCAAGCCCACAGTTTCCGGAAAAGGCCATTTCAAGGAGAGTGGTGATCAAGCCACCATCACTGCGGTCATGTCCCGCCGTGACAAGTTCTTTTTTTATAGCTTCCTGAACTGCAAGAAAAGCCTGTTTGACATATTGTGGGTCATCCATATCCGGGCAATCATCACCTATTTGGGATCTGGTTTGAGCAAGTGCTGAACCACCCAGCCTATTTTTTCCGTCTGCCAGATCAATAAAAAGTAGTGATGATGCACCGACTTGTTTTAAATCAGGTGTTACAACTCTGTTAATATCACTCATGGCCGCATAGACGGATATAACCAGTTCACGGGGGGACTTTACTGTTTCATCGCCAACCATAGTTGCCATGGACAGGCTATCTTTACCACCATCAACGGCTATTCCCACCGCAATCATGGCATTACACATACCTTTAGCGGCATCAAAAAGGGCAGCCCCCTCGCCTGGTAATTTAGGTGCCCACATCCAGTTTGCTGAACATTTCACCTGCTCCAGATCATCAATAACCGCCCAGACAAGATTAGTGAG
>JAOZTO010000508.1 GCA_029942265.1 Desulfocapsa sp. | reverse complement strand
ACAAGCCGGATCAAACGAACCTGGGGCACTATCCAAACATTTATAATTCAGTGGTTTAGCCTGTTTTGAACCCAACCCGAATATTTACCATTTTTTTGGAAAACGCCGAATAATTACAGTACTTTATACAGCTTTGCTTTCTTCTACGTTTTCATCGGATGTCTGCACATCACCAACAGCTTCATCATCAGCGTCCGGTAAACCCCAGATATTTTCAAAGGTTACTTTATCTGCAGCAACTTCTCGAAGTGTCATCACAACTTCTTTATTTTTGCCATCAACCAGATAAGGTTCGCCATGCCTATGCTGACGAATTCGCTCAACTGTCAGATGCACAAGATCAAAACGTTTATTTTCGCCAATGGTTTCAAGACAATCTTCAACTGTAATTCTTGCCATTTATTATAAACCTCTATTTGTTGTTTTCTTCAAAGGGATTTTTTAGGAGCATCGTCTCGTCACGATCAGGTCCAACAGAAACAATAACCGGTTCAACACCGGTGAAATCCTCAATACGTTTGATATAATCTTTTGCCTGAACAGGTAAATCGTCATAGTCACGGACAGCAGTAATATCCTCATCCCAACCAGGCATTTCTTCGTAAACAGGTGTTACTTTCGCAGCCTGATTGATGTTTGATGGCATAGCTGTTATTTTTTGTCCATCAAGGTCGTAAGCATTTGCCATTTTCACAATGGGTTGACCGCTCAGCACATCAAGCTTTGTGATTGCAAGTCCGGTTAAGCCATTTAAACGGGTAGCATCGTTTGCAACAACACCATCAAGCCAACCACATCTCCGTGTCCGGCCAGTGGTAGCACCAACTTCACCACCTTTATTCTGCAATTCTCTGCCTACGCTATCAAACAATTCAGTAGGAAAAGGTCCTTCACCCACACGTGTTGTATAGGCTTTTAAAATACCAATCACCGAATCGATGTGGGCAGGTCCAAAACCTGATCCGTTGCAAGCATTACCAGCAATGGTATTTGATGAAGTTACAAATGGATATGTTCCATGGTCGATATCAAGTTGTGTTCCTTGTGCGCCCTCAAAAAGTATGTGTTTTCCAGCTTTTCTGGCAACATCAAGCTCTACTGAAACATTCCCAATAAAAGGAATCAGTTTTTCTGCAAATTTTTGAAATTCTGCGTAAATTGTATCAAATGAAACTGGAGCAGACTTGTACTTAGTAGTGAGAATAAAATTCATCTCTTCTACATTAGCCTGTAACTTCTCACGAAACAGACCATCATCAAGAAGATCACCCATTTTAATTCCGGTACGCCCGACTTTGTCCATATAGCAAGGTCCAATGCCACGTCCGGTTGTGCCTATTTTTTTACCATCAACAAGCGCGCCCTCCCGGGCATGATCCATACTTTGATGATATGGCATGATAAGGTGTGCATTTTCGCTGATCAGCAATCGATCCGGATTTACAGGGAGACCTTTTTCGCTCAATTCGTTGATTTCACCAATAAGAACACCTGGATCAATAATGACACCATTTCCGATCATGCATCGTTTGTCTTCGTACAAAATACCAGATGGAATAATATGAAAAACAAATTTTCTGCCATCCACGACTAAAGTGTGACCGGCATTATTCCCACCTTGAAAGCGAACGATACCTTCTGCATATCGCGTCAGCAGATCAACAATTTTTA
>JAOZTO010000507.1 GCA_029942265.1 Desulfocapsa sp. | reverse complement strand
TTTTCATTTATCTTTCCGTTACTACGCAATAAACCAGGCACACTATTTTGCAATGTGAACGAGTATTGTTTTCTTCCACAAAATAGTACTTCCAATAAATACTCACTTGTGATTGAATATAATAGTTTCATTTTTAGCGACGGTTTCCTATACGGGAAATTGTTTTTTCTACCAACATTAACCACAAAAGGACAAAATGGACAAACCAAAACCGTACATGTCAGTTCTTACGCTCAGTTTAATGACAGTGGCCGCTGTAGTTACGAGCTTACGGGGACTTCCGATGATGGCAAAAGAAGGTCTCTCAATGATCTTCTACATTTTATTTGCTGTGATAATGTTTTTACTTCCAGCATCACTTGTTGCCGCTGAACTTGGAGGCGCATTCAGTAAAAAAGGAGGCGGAGTCTATACCTGGGTCAAGGAAGCATTTGGTTCCCGGTGGGGATTTACTGCAATATGGTTACAATGGATACAAAATGTAGTCTGGTATCCAACAACCCTTGCCTTTGCTGCTGGCGCACTTGCATATCTTTTCATGAAACCGGAACTTGCCGATAACGGTGTCTATAATGGGGTTGTTATCCTTGTTATCTATTGGTCTGCAACATTTTTGGCATTAAAAGGCTCAGATATTGCCAATTCAATTACCAAATACGGCGTTCTTATTGGAACAGTTCTCCCAGGAATCTTAATTATAGTTCTTGCAATAATTTGGGCAATGAAAGGGAATACGATCTATTTTCTTGAACCAAGTGAAGCATTAGCTGCTACTCAAAAAGCACTTGGAGAAGCCCCTCACGCACGTTTTTTCCCACATATATCAGGGCTTGGTAGTATAGCCTTTCTTGCTGGTATTATACTGTTATTTGCAGGTGTTGAAGTACATGCCGTTCATGCAAACGAACTTGAAAAACCTGCAAAACAATTTCCATTAAGTATGTTTATAGCAATGGGAATAATCTTTCTTATTTTTTCCCTCGGCTCCCTTGCCGTAGCAACTGTATTACCTGCTGACCAAATCAGCCTTACAGCTGGCGTTATGCAGGCGTTTCAACAGTTACTAGACAAGTTCAACCTCTCTTGGCTCGTTCCAATAGTTGGTCTATTTGCTGCTTTTGGTGCAATTGGAGGCGTGATGTCATGGATCAGCGGCCCTAGTCGTGGACTCCTTGAGACCGCTAAACAGGGAGAGATTCCACCCTTTATGGCAAAAACAAATAAACAGGGCATGCAGGTAAGCATTCTCTTAATTCAGGCTGTTATTGTGACCCTGCTCTCCTCATTGTATTTTGTATTAGAAAATGTCAGCGTTGCATTCTTTCTTCTATCTGCAATGACTGTTACTCTGTATCTGGTGATGTACATTCTTATGTATGCTGCTGCAATTAAACTTCGAATCACCCAGCCTGATCTGCCGCGCTCTTACAAAATCCCAGGTGGCGTTGTTGGAATGTGCTTTGTGGCAGGTCTGGGACTGATTGGAGTTACCTTTTCCCTGGTAGTTGGTTTTTTTCCACCAGATAATCTTCCCATTGGTAACCCAACAACCTATGTCGGTGTGGTAGCTGCTGGAATGGTTCTATTTGTTGGATTGCCGATTGTGATTCATGCACTAAAAAAACCTGAATGGAAAGTAACTGAATAATACTATTATTTTATCAATGAGCC
>JAOZTO010000506.1 GCA_029942265.1 Desulfocapsa sp. | reverse complement strand
ATTCTGATAAAGCCAGTTGAGGAATCCACGTAAAAAAGTACGACGGCTCTGCATGGTTACCGGTGCATAATTCTTGCTGATCTCATTTAAAAAACGATCCACATGTTCAATGCGAAGTTGCTGGAGTTTGTAGCCTTGTCCGGTTAACCAGCCGGATAAGAGTACAAGCGTCTTCCGACATCCGGCTATTCGTTGCGCACTGATCAAACCATTTGTTTGAGACTCAGACAGGTATGTTTCATAAAGAACAGGTAGATTCTTCGGGGTTCTACTTGGCAATTCAGTCAATTTCTCCTGTCGAAAAAGGTATTTGGCAAGTCCCCAAACCGATACTGTGCAATCTTTAAGAGTAGATTCATTCTCGTAAGTGGCTATAGTTTCGTTGTTTAAAATGACATCTAAAGAATCTGCACTCGAACCGATATGATTCTGAAAATGAATTAACGTACGCTCGTAACGATATATGGTGCTTTCAGCATATCCTGCATCTATTAACCAGAGCAGGTAGTCACTGACAGCCTTATCCAGACAGAAATTATCGGCCATGTTGCAGAGCCTCCTGTGGCAGGAAACGACGGAGAAGATCGAAGACCTGAACAGGATCTCCACCACGGACTGCTTCCCCGGGGGGCAACGGCTGGTTTCTTATAACCGCATGGGCAGGTAATGATAAAATCTGAAAAAAGAAGCCATCAAAAGCGAGAAGATCCGTATCTATAAGGCCATTACGGGCACAAATATACTCATCCAGAGTGATTCCTGTAATTGAACAAATGCGATCATAACTGTAATAGGAAATTCCTTGGCGATCACTGGCCAACAGCAAAAATAAATAGAGTAGCAATTCATGTTGGGTCAAGTTCTCAAAGAACTTCTGTCGCAGAAAACGATGTTCAAGAAAAGCAAAACTTCCTTGGATTTTACGCACTCTTATGGGGTTTAAAAGCTTTTTGTTTACCACAATACCTCCCTGATCCTCGCTCGCCATAACCACGATGAGGAAATCTCCTGACAATTACACCGGCAATACCACAACAATGGCACAGCCCAATGCTTTTTATTGGTTTGGAAGGAATGGTAACATGGGAGATAGGGGGTGTGGTACCCTCATCATCCACGGTTTTTTGAATACCTCGAGCTTTTCTGATTCGCCTGCGTCGTTCCGCTTCTCTGTGGGTTTTACGGCCATTTTCAGTTTGCCGGTATAGTTGTTGAGCACGTCTCCTGGATTCTCGCTGTGCTATAAATCGGCATTCGCTACTGCAATAGCACTGCCCTCTGTAGCAACGCCTGCATAGCAGAAAACCCTGGTGACAGTATTTACAATTAATGTGCAACAGAAGTTCGACAATCATTCCTCAAGGATTGCAAACTCTTCACAGACGTGTTTTGGTGGAATTGTGGTGGTTTCCGTCTTTCACGTCTTGAAGCTGTTTGCGGAATCCCATAGGGGAAGGTGCGAACTGATGATTCGAACCTTCCCCGCTTTTAGCTGACGGAATAAAAAAATGATATCGTAATCTGAAAGAAAAATATACTGGCTCGGTGGGATAAAACAGGAAGGCAATGCATCCACGCATTGCATATCAACAACGCCTCGTGAAAACACAAAAGAAAATGGATTAAAAAAACTTTTAAAAAGAATGAAATCAACGTACGTGATCTCATAATTCTGCT
>JAOZTO010000505.1 GCA_029942265.1 Desulfocapsa sp. | reverse complement strand
GTCTGGGATTTCTTTTGCCAGTGCAACCTGAACAAAAATCAGTGGTTCATCCGGCATCGAAGGGTGAAAGAAAGCAAAACACCGGCGATCAGTGGGTTTCAATCTTCTGCGTAGTTCTCTCCAAGATCCGATTTCATGAACAGCTTCATATTGGATTATTTTCTCTAATAGATCAGCAGATGTTGACCAGTCAATATGCCGAAGCATCAAAAAACCCCGGTTAAACCAGGAAACAAAGAGATGGCTAAAGTCAAGATCAACACGTTTTAATGTGGGTGTATGTTTGATAGCTTGCAAAAGATCACTTCGCAGGGAGACCAAGGCTGACGTCCCTCCTGGTGCTAAGTTAAGCCGCCTGAACAGCTGCTGGCGTTGCGGTTCAACTGCTGCCATTAAATCTGCAAGAGTTTCCGAAGAGTTTACTTCATTAAATTCTTTTGCCGTTGCTAATACTTTTTCGGAATCAACATCGTATTTCTCTGCCAAATCATGAAAAAAAACCAGCTTTTCCTCAGCAGTCAATTTTTGGTAGCCACGAAGAATCCTGCCAGCAAGTGCAACACCGGAGGCTTCTCCACGGGTTGACACAAGGGCTTGGCAAAGATCAACAAGCGGCGTATCTTGACTTTCTGAGGAAAACGTTTCAATCAAACGCTGACCGCGATCCATGATTGACCCAAGTAGATCCTGAAACGTTGTCATTTGAACCATTGTTATTTTAGTATTCCTCTCTGGTAATTTTGTTCTCATGCAGGGATGCTATTTTCTCTTTCGAGTAACCTAGCACCTCTCTTAAAACAATATCTGTGTGTTCTCCCAGAACTGGTGCCTTCTCAGCACTTGCTTCGTTACTCTCGCCCGCGAATTTGATAGGATTTCCTATAATTTTAAATCCATTCTCACTTTCGACGGGAAGAAGCATGTTTCGTTCCTTTAACTGCTCATTCTCAAAAATATCTTTCATATTATTAATCCTGGCACAAGGAACCTTTTTTACGTCCAGAGCTTCAAGCCAATGGCGTGTAGAGTTTTCTGAAAGAACTTTTTCGATGATCTGTTTTAACTCCTGCTGATTTTCAGTCCGCATAAGGTTTGTCTTAAAGCGCTGATCGACAGCAAGATCAGGTTTCGCAATAACCGTGCAGAGGTCAGAAAACAGTTTGTCGTTTCCTGCCGCAATCATTATTTCGGAATCCTTGGTTTTGAAACTTTCAAAAGGCGTTATTGAAGGGTGCCTTGAGCCTAAAGGCGTAGGGATTTCTTCGGAAATCTGGTATCTGGCAATAGCATTTTCCAAAACAGATACAGTACTATCAAGCATGGCAACATCAACCCTTGCAACCTGTCCTGTTTTTTCATGTCTGAACAGTGCAGAAACAATCCCAATAGCTGTATACATTCCTGTTATAATATCAGAAATTGATGTTCCAACCCTGACACTCTGTCCCTCTTCTGTCCCGGTAATTGAGATAATTCCGGAAAGTGCCTGAACAATACAATCATAGGCAGGTTTTTGCGACTCTGGACCTGAATGGCCAAAACCGCTGGCACTCGCATGAATAATATTAGGATTTATTTCTACTACTCTCTCGTCACTGAACCCCAAACGAGCTAGTGTTCCGGGGCGATAGTTCTCAATGAGCACATCAGTGGTTCTGATCAGATCAGCCAAAACTTCTTT
>JAOZTO010000504.1 GCA_029942265.1 Desulfocapsa sp. | reverse complement strand
AATTATACCAGGTACACATCGTAACGACTGTTCTTCATCTGTATGCAGTGTGTCGGGGAATGGTCTCCTATTGAAGCTGCAGTCTTAGGTCTTTTGACCACCACACGTTGCAATGCGCACAAGAGTGCATTTTTTAAAAGAATTTCTGCGTCCATATCATCTCCAACAAGTTCTCTGGTAATTCGCATCTCTAAGCTGTTGAGCGCAGATTTTCGTTTGTGGGGGTACATTGGATCCAGGTAAATAGTGTTTGGGTATTCGTCGTGTGGAATTGTATTTAATACCTTACTGGCATCACCCTGGATTAAACTAAGTGAATCTATTATTTCCTGTGTTATATCAGGTGAATGTGCCATTCTGTGCAAGGCATCCTGTAACAGGGCAAACAGCAATGGAGAACGCTCTATCATTGTCACTCTGGATCCAAGAGATGCAAGCAGAAAGCTATCTTTCCCAAGACCAGCTGTTGCGTCAATGATAGATGGTCGGATACCGGGTTTAATCCCGACTGCTCTTGCAAGAGCCTGCTTTATACCACCATGCTGACGCCGGTATGTGAGAGCTGAAGAAAGAAAGTCAATATGAAGTTTGAGCGGTTTTTGAGGGTTGTGTTCCGGTTTCAGTTGAATTTCTAAACCTTTTTCCGTATATACTAATGTTACAAGGTGATTATCTTGTTCACTTATTGAAATATGCTTATAATGCATTTGTTGTGCTAAAGTCGCAGCTTTTCCCATGAGTATGCTTGATTCGCCTTGGTGGGAAACAGCAACGAATGTTTTTTCTTGCATAGTAATACCTAGAAAAATCATACATTTATAGTTCAGTTATTTAGCCCGATTTGAACCCAACTAAAACATTTACCAAATAACAGATGAAAACAGAAAAGCAATCAAGACCTCAAGTAGTGGCCATTATTCCTGCAAGATTTCATTCTAACAGATTTGAAGGAAAACCGTTGGCTCTTATTAATGGAAAACCCATGATTCAACATGTTGTTGAGCGAGCGCAAACCGTAGCTATGTTGAGCCGTGTAGTTGTCGCAACGGATGATCAACAGATTGCTGATTGTGTAGCAGCTTTTGGTGGAGAGTATGTTCTAACACGTTCCGACCATGTTTCAGGCTCAGACAGGCTTGCCGAAGCAGCTGATCTACTAGATATTTCAGAATATGATATTGTTGTAAATATACAGGGTGATCAACCTCTGTTTGATGCTGAAGTTATTGAACAGGTGGCAGGCCCTCTCTTGTCAGATCCGTCTTTGCCAATGTCCACATTAATTTACAAAATTGTACGACCTGAAGAAATTAATGATCCCAATCATGTCAAAACCGTTTTTGATCATGAGTATAATGCGCTCTATTTTTCGCGATCACCTGTTCCATTTCAACGTAATCCTGAAGAGAAAATTGGGCCGACATATTACAAACATCTCGGGTTCTATGCGTATCGTAAAGGTTTTCTCTTAACCTTCGTTTCGTTGCCGGAAGGTGAATGGGAGCGATTTGAAAAGCTCGAACAACTTCGTGCGCTTGAATATGGATATAGAATAAAGGTTGTTTTAACACAACATGACTCTATTGAAGTAGATACTATGGAAGATCTGAAAAGAGTAGAGGCGTGTATCAACGCACAGATATGAGCCTGTTGATTTAATGCCTTTTGTCCCGATCTCTTCGTTAAATGAAAAA
>JAOZTO010000503.1 GCA_029942265.1 Desulfocapsa sp. | reverse complement strand
AAAAAAATGAACGTCTAATACGTACAAGTAGCTTCGTTCATCTCTTGACATCCAATTCAACTCCCCATAATGGCCATGTTTAATAAAAAAGACAGCTTTGAACAAGCTAGCGAAAAAGCAGACAAGGAAGCTATCTCTTCCATAATTGACTCCAGAATGGTTGTAAAAGGAGAACTCACCTTCGAAGGGAAAGCTCGGATTGACGGAACAATTGAAGGAAATATCAAGGGCGAGCATCTAATTCTCAGCGAAAGTGGAACAATCACCGGTAATATTCAAGTGGCAACATTTGTTTGTCATGGAACTGTTGAGGGTAACATCAAATCCGATATGATTACTGCCAGAAAAACGTGCAAAATTCATGGTCTTATTGAAAGTAACAGCCTAAGCGTAGAGCCAGGTGCCAGCCTTGATGGGGAAGTAAAAATCGCAAACAAAGATCTTCATCTGGTTAGCGAAAAAAAAAGTGCTGACATAAAACAACCTCAAAAAACTGCAAAAAGCTGATAACTGTGTTTATGCAGCCAAATGATCTGCCCACCCCCTCCAATCGTATTGCATGTCCTGAATGTGGTAACAACGAGGAATTCTACGAGATAGCTGACAACGCCGTCATCACTACTCTGTACACTCAAAACGATGATGGTAGTTTTACACCAGAAGAAGACACGTCTCAGATACTTGGCGACATAAAACTTATATGCGGACGCTGTCAAAAAAACTTGTCCATGTTCCATCAACGCTTTTCGGAAATGCTCTTTTGACCAGCCCTCCCCGCATCATCACAAAAAACAACGAACTCCTTAAAGTATCCCATCTCCTTACATCAGGTGACACTATTGCCTGTAGGCTCCGCCTGAAATACGGTGAAGAACATCTATTACTTGATTTTGTGGAACGTGGAGTCCGATTAATTCCATCGGCCACATCACAACTTGCCAGTCGCTCAAAAAGTTTTCAAGCTAGGCTTTTATCTTCTTTTATGATTCCACACACAGTGGTGATCTACGACATTCATGGCTTACTCGATGCAGTTTCCCTGTACAATCACAACAACATACAAAAAGTCGTATTAAAACATGATCGGAAAAATGCCGGCCTTGGTATTCATCTGTTTAAGGATATCGAAGATATTTTTAATCAGGCAACAAACAATAGCATTCCTTATCCCTTTGTTTTGCAACCTTTTATTCCTAATAGTCGTGATATACGAGTCATTATCCTTGCTGACTACATTGAGGCATACGAACGGAATAATCCTGATAATTTCCGCAATAATCTTCATTGTGGAGGCACAGCCACACCTTTCACATTGAATACAGCACAACTTGCTCTATGTCGAGCAAGCATGGAACGGGGCGTTTTCCCATATGGTCATCTGGACTTAATGCTTACTGAAACCAATGATGTGTATCTTGCGGAAATCAATCTTCGAGGTGGTATTCGAGGGGCTGCTATTACTTCAGATGAGTATCAAGGGCGCATCAAAGCAATAGAACAAACACTGGTGAGTGTATAAATTGCAAAAAAAAAAGCGTCACTCCAAAGTTTGGAATGACGCTTTATAAGCCTTCGTATCATCTTATTCAAAGAACAAGATAATACTCTGCAAGCTTAAAACACTACTCGTTTATACGCAACCGGTAGGTTTAGGAAGACCAGCCATCTTACAAGCACCTTTACCAGGTCCTGATGGGAACA
>JAOZTO010000502.1 GCA_029942265.1 Desulfocapsa sp. | reverse complement strand
TCATATGTGAACAAGCCGGATCGAACGAAGATGGGGGGCTAGCCGAATATTTACTAAAAAATTGACATTTTCTTAAGGAACAGGAGTAAATAACCTGAACAATATTTCTTTGAAAATTGAATGGGGCTTATTCTCACGAAAGAAACAATCCACGAACCTGCTTCAAATACAAAGAATCGCAGATAACAATAGCTCGGTCGCCTGCCTGAACATGTGTTCCCCCAACAGCAGTTTCCCATTGTCCATCACGGAACACCGATCCCACAATAATGTGATCAGTAAACAGACGATCAAGCTTGGCCAGTGGCTTTTTGGTAATGGGTGATTTTAATCCAGCAATTAAATCCACAACTTCCACATCAAAGCCATGCATATGTGAAACGGACAGTAACTCATTTCGTTGAATAAAGGTAAAAATCTCGTTACCTGCCAGAATCTTCTTATTGATTGCAATATCAGAACCACTAGTTGATGCAAGGACAACATATTCTTCTTTATTAACAAGTGATATCGTCTTGATCTGGTGCTGATCTTCACCCAACGTCTGCACAATATGCTTTACCAGCATACAGGTCATAATATTGGTTTCATTTTCACCAGTTGCTGAAATAAAGGTGTCCATATCAGACAGTCCGGCTGCATTTAAAACATCTTTATCAGAACCATCCCCAAGCAGTACTTCAACATCTGGAAGCATTGACGATAATTCATTGGCTCGTTTTTCATCTTTCTCAAGCAGTTTCACCCGAACTTTTCCACTAAGAAGTTGAGCTATTCGGCTTCCGACCAAGCCACCGCCCACAATCATAACTCTTAAACGGCGCTGTTTTTTCATCCCGGTGAGTTCCATTAACCTGGGTAATTCTTCAGTACCAGCCATAATCAAAATATGATCGTGGGGTAAAATTTCAGTTTTCCCATTGGGAATAATTGTACTGATCCCTCTGGCAATTGCCACAACCCTAAAAGGAATATCGCTATACATCCTTGCAATATCAATTAATGTTTTGTTGGCAAGTGACGAGTCATCATCTACCCGGGCAGCCATGGCCTGCATTTTACCAAGTGCAATATCAATGATTTCATCACCGGAAGCACGCTTAATCAAACGAACAATTTCCTGAGCGGCTAGTTCTTCTGGATGAATGAAGAAGTCTATTTTTAATTCTTCGGCTGTAAGCTGAGAATCTTCCTGGCCATATTCCAAAGAACGAACCCTTGCGATTTTATGTTCAATACCAAAGCTATTTGCAATCATGGCCGAAAGCATATTAACCGCATCGTTATTTGTTACAGCGATCATATAATCAAGATTTGATGCGTTAGCTTCTTTCCAGCATTCGATAGACATGGCAGATCCTGTCACCAATCGTGCATCCAGATGTTCATCTGCTCTGCGAATCAAATCAGCATCTGATTCAATGATTGTCACTGCATATCCTTCATGCACAAGGCGTTTTGCCAGATACAATCCGATACCGCCAAGACCGAGAACCAGGATACTTTCCATGGGTACATTTTTTTTCCCAAACATAATCATTTTCCAATCAGAAGAGTAAAGATACATCGAACAGCTTGCGCCTGCACGTTTAGCCTGTTATTCTATTAAGAGGCTTGCTCAAAGCATACAATTAAAAACTCACATTAACACTATACAAATTTAGGATCAATCTTCATACCACAAATCACGACAGCAACCTGAAACAAACTC
>JAOZTO010000501.1 GCA_029942265.1 Desulfocapsa sp. | reverse complement strand
TATAAAATCCTGTAGATGTTCAAAGCGCATGGGGCTTTTTTTCGGGGTGTGATGGATATTATTGCGGTAATCATAGATCCACACCTCTTTAGTCCAGGCAGTTTTTGAGGCTGGCTTATTATCAAAAAACAGAACATTGGCCTTAACGCCCTGGGCGTAAAAAATCCCGGTGGGTAATCTGAGTATGGTGTGGAGATCGGCGGTCTTTAACAGCTCCTTACGCACGGTTTCGCCAGCTCCTCCTTCAAAAAGAACATTGTCTGGCAATACCACGGCAGCCTCACCATCTATTTTCAGTAGTGACTTGATATGCTGGAGGAAGTTGAGCTGTTTATTTGATGTGGTTGCCCAAAAGTCCTGGCGATTATAGTTGAGATCCTGTTTTTCGAGTTTGCCTTCTTCGTTGGTAATGGTCATGCTGGATTTTTTACCAAAGGGTGGATTGGCAAGAACATAATCGTAACGATTACCCACATCAGCGACCAATGCATCGGCAGAGGAGATAAAGCTGTCACCGTCAATTTCACCGATATTATGCAGAAACATATTCATCAAACATAACCTGCGGGTTCCGGCAACAATCTCATTACCGTGGAAGGTTTTGTTTTTCAAATGTGTTTTTTCGTCCCGGTCAAGACGGTTATCTGCTACGATGAAATCATAGGCTGCCAGAAAAAATCCGCCCGTACCACAGGCAGGGTCAACAATGGATTTCAGAGGTTTTGGTTCAATACAGGCCACCATGGTTTTGATGAGTGCGCGGGGGGTGAAATATTGCCCTGCTCCACTTTTGGTGTCTTCTGCATTTTTTTCGAGAAGTCCTTCGTAAATTTTGCCCTTTACATCGGTGCCAAGTAAGCTCCACTGTTCCCGATCTATCATATCAATGATTTTCAGGAGTTTGGCAGGATCTTGAACCTTATTCTGGCTCTTGGTAAATATCTGCCCCAGGATGCCTTTTTCCGAGGATAAACTGCGGAGAAGCTGGACATAAAAAGTTTCAAGCTCGGCTCCCCGTTTCCCTGCCAGGGTTGTCCAGTCGCAGGTTGCAGCATTGACAAGTTCTTGTCCTTCGGCATCTTTTACTTTTGGGAACAGTAATCCCTTATTATAAGGTGGTTGATTCAGTTCATCCGCCATCTTTAAAAAGAGCAGATAGGTGATCTGTTCCAGATAATCGCCATATCCCACCCCGTCGTCCCGCAGGACATTGGCGAAATTCCAGACTTTGGAGATTATTGTTGATTCGTTACTCATTGGTGTTTCTTCCTTCTATTTGAACCTGTAAGGAATTCTTACAGGTTGATTTTGCAATACAGAGCTTCGTGTTGAGTGGTATGTTGGAAAAACCGACATACCACTTTTCTACTCAATTAAGCATATTCATAATGAGCTTAATCATGGTCTCTTTTTGTTTAGGATCTGATTCTGCTACAAGCAGGGTCAGGGCAGCAAGGCCCGTATCGTTGATGACAGGGATGTCGTTCTGGTCTAATAGGCGATTATTACGGTGGAGAAAGTCCACAAAGAGGAATGCCCCACTGCGTTTATTACCATCGGAGAATGGGTGGTTCTTCACCATAAAGTAGAGAAGATGTGCTGCCTTGCTCTCAATAGTGGGGTAGGCAGGTTCGCCAAAAACTGATTGTTCTAAATTCCCGAGAATACTTGCCAAGCCATCTGCCCGTACTTGGGCAAACAGGTCCGTTGCCTCTTTGCGTGCCATAAG
>JAOZTO010000500.1 GCA_029942265.1 Desulfocapsa sp. | reverse complement strand
TATTACTGAATTTGTCTTAACTTTTCTTCTTGATCATGGGTGATAAGCGGTATCAGGACCTCATCAATTTTTCCGGACATAATCGCATCAAGTTTATACAATGTTAGATTAATGCGATGGTCTGTAAGTCTTCCTTGTGGAAAATTATAGGTGCGAATACGTTCACTGCGATCACCTGTTCCCACTTGGCTTCTTCGTGCCTCAGAAATCTTATCGTGATGTTCCTGCTCCATTTTATCAAGCAGACGGGCTCGCAGCACCGTGAGTGCTTTGGCTTTGTTTTTATGTTGGGATTTTTCATCCTGACAGGTAACAACAAGGCCAGTGGGTAAATGAGTAATACGAACAGCAGAGTCGGTAGTATTTACTGATTGCCCTCCAGGACCTGAAGCACGATACACATCAAATTGAAGTTCACTTGGATTAATATTCAGTTCCACTTCATCAGCTTCAGGAAGAATTGCTACCGTAACCGCTGAAGTGTGAATACGACCCTGTGTCTCTGTTTCAGGAACACGCTGTACACGATGTACCCCACTTTCATATTTAAGTTTTGAATAGACAGAGTTACCACTAATCAAGGCAATAATCTCTTTGAAGCCGCCTATACCAAGATTATTAGAACTCATAACCTCGACTTTCCACCCTTGCGATTCTGCATAGCGTGAATACATACGAAACAGATCTGCAACAAATAGTGCCGCTTCATCCCCTCCTGTTCCAGCACGTATTTCAAGAAAGGTATTTCGCTCATCATTGGGATCTTTGGGCAGGAGAAGAAGAAGAATACTCTGTTCAATATTTTTTTCTTTAAGAACCAGTTCTTCCATTTCCTCCTGTGCAAGTTCAATAAATTCAGGATCTTCGTCACCTTCCTGTAAAAGCAATCGGCTTTCAGTTATATCAGCCAAAACCGTATCAAGTTCATCGTATAATGCCTGAAGTTTTGAAAAATGAGAATGTTCCTGGGCTACTTTTTGATAAGCTTTTTGATCTGCGATAAGTGACGGATCGGAGAGCCTTCCTTCAAGGTAGGATATCTTTTCATCAAGGTCTGTTAGTTTATTGATCATGAAAAAATACCCTAGGAAAAAGGAGGTTGAAAAGCTTGCAATGTATACAAACAGAAAATCCACAACCTGTAGATTACAGATTGTGGATCGATAACTACTGGATAAAACCAAACGAACATTCCCAACAATTCTACTTGTTAACCATTGTAACAAGTGTGATCAAACCAACGTCTAAACGTTCAGTTGGTAGGAACGGTCATTATTGTAAAGCTATTTTTTTTCTTCAAAATGTTTGGCATAACGTTTCTTAAACTTTTCAATACGTCCGGCAGTATCTATCAATTTTTGTTTTCCGGTAAAAAACGGGTGACAGGCAGAACAGATTTCAACTGTCATTTCAGTATTTACCGACCCAATCTCGACTTCATTGCCACAACCACAAACAACTGTAATATCTTGATATTTTGGATGTATATCGCTTCTCATAACTATAATTCCTTAAACAATAGGAGTGATTGAAAGATCACTTTTAATTTTTATTTGCACAAACAATTGAATATAATAATATGGGATGATAATTACAACTAAAAAATAAGTCGCCACCCTATAATAACGCCGATTGTAGCAATTATCCATTCGATGAGTCAAAAGCTTATTCAACACACCATTATCGTAAATATTCGGCTAGCCCCCCATCTTCGCTTGATCCGGCCTGTTCACATATG
>JAOZTO010000499.1 GCA_029942265.1 Desulfocapsa sp. | reverse complement strand
GTGATTCTAAAAAAGTGTCTCCGGAAACACTTTCACTCTTATAGTATGGAGAGAGTTGACCTCCCGGAACATCTTCAACAGATTTATGTGAACCTGCAAAAGAATTGATGCTAAAGTAGTCTATCGTTTCCTGTACTTGGCCATCCTTGTCAACTAGGAAACTAAAACGCAGATTTTTCTCGTTCATCTTATTGAAAATCGTCTCAAGGCTGGAGCCAATCGGGAGAAGCCAGTCATCCGGACTGTCCATAATATCTTGTGCAGTTATAAACTTCGTCTTGGGTAAATCCTGTACAAATTCCTCGACATAACCCTTTGCCGGTTTAAGAACAATTTGCGCAGGAGTCCCCTGTTGAACGATGCAGCCATCTTTCATTATGGCTATATGGTTTGCAATCCTGAGTGCTTCATGCAGATCATGGGTTACAAACACAATAGTTTTCTTAACCTTTTTAATCAGTTTTACAAACTCATCCTGCATCTGTCTTTTTATGAGCGGATCAAGAGCACTAAAGGCCTCGTCCATAAGCAGAATTTCAGGATTTGTGGCCAAGGCACGTGCCAGTCCAACCCGTTGCTGCATCCCCCCACTTAGCTCAAAAGGATAGCTGTTTTCCCAGCCTTTAAGCCCGACAAGCTCCAAAGCTTCATATGCTTTTTTTGCCCGTTCTTTTTTACCAACACCCTGTACCTCCAAGCCAAAACCTGCATTATCAACAAGTTTTCTATGGGGAAGCAGGGCAAAATGCTGAAAAACCATACCTGTTTTCTTCCGCCGTATTTCGCGTAGATCCAATCCGGATAATTTGGTTATATCCTCATTGTCAATCAACACCTTTCCTGCCGTTGGTTCATGAAGTCGGTTAATACACCGCAACAGGGTTGACTTACCACTGCCAGACAACCCCATAAGGCAGAAAATCTCACCTTGCTGTACCTCAAAAGAAGCCTCTCTGGTCCCGACCACACAGCCAGTCTCGGCAAGGCGTTCAACTTTACTCATCTCTTTATACTGATCCCAGTTCGTAATTATTTCTTTTTCTGTAGGACCAAATACTTTCCACACATTTTCACATTTTATCTTTGGACTTGTTTCATTTGTCATGGTAGCCACTTGTATGAGGTTGTTTGTAAAATTACAATATTGCCTTTACAATCTGCAAATGTCACTAACCTAATCATTGTTCGTATGCATGTATGAGCCTGTTGATTTAATGCCTTTTTGCCCGATCTCTTCGTTAAATGCAAAATTTTATCCTCGGAATATCAACCATATGCCTGCGGTAAAATTTTGCATTTACCTCGACATCGAACAAAAATGCTATTAAATCAACGGACTCATGTGTCAGTATTGAAGCTCTTTTATCAGTGACAATACGCTTGAAGCTGACATCAGCGTAAGATTAATCGATTAAGTTCAGTTAAAACCATGCATGTTGTTTTGTCAAGGAATATTATTCACAACAATAATACGAACATCTCACTATATTTGCGGCTTATTCTTTAAAAATCCACTTTAACAAATCGTACTAATATTAATGTTGACAAGATACTTATTATTAGTTTATCGTACTTTTAACTTTATCGATTAAGTTTTCATTGGATCAAATTTTTCTTGGATACCATAAATGAGTTCGTTGATTTAATAGCATTTTTGTTCAATGTCGAGGTAAATGCAAAATTTTACCGCAGGCATATGGTTGATATTCCGAGGATAAAATTCTTCATTTAACGAAGAAATCGGG
>JAOZTO010000498.1 GCA_029942265.1 Desulfocapsa sp. | reverse complement strand
AGGAAGCTGAGTTCCAGTATAATGACAACGAAGAAGACAACGCAACAAATCAACAGGCGTTTGAATAAGCTCTCCCGCAATTCCAAACACATGGCGCAAAACAAAATCTCTTGTTCCATTATCACCCAGTAGGTTTGGTTTATATTTTTCCTGGGCAGTAAATAATTCATCCAGATACTGGAAATTCAATTTTTCAATCACTGGGTAGCTTAAATCAGGAAACAGTGAGCCAAGATCAAACTGGAGCTTCCTTCCACTTTGCAACAAATCAAATGGCAAATTATCGAGTGCACTATCCTGCACACGGAGGATAACCACCAAATCCGTCGATTTGCCTTGATCCCATATAGACCGGTAGTTCATTTCATAAGCATAACGAAACTGAACAGGATCCTGAAACTCAAGCAGTTCAAAACCTTTATCTCTAAGATTTAGAGCCAGCTTCTCCTCCATCAATAAGCCATCAGGATCAGCAACAAGTGTTAGTTTGCTTACCCCTTGCACAAATTCATTAAGGATACTATTCCGCCAAGTCATGAAGTTCCCCCCTTAACACCAAGGATAAGAAGGGGTTTGATTCCTGGAATAATCTGCTTGGCAACATCTAGCTCCTGTTGCCAACTATTGATCTCTTTTTCCAGATTCGTCATTCTAAAATTACGGACTTCAGCCAGACCAACTCTTTCTATCGCCTTTCTGCGCACGGAGAAGAAGTATTCACCACGCTCTACTTCCTTTGCAATGGCTTCCATATGTTCAGCCTGTAAGGATGCAAATAGTTCTTTTCCTGATTGTTCTGCCACAATCAGCAGATCATCATAGACAGAATCTGGTGCAACACCATCTTCCGTACCTGTACGACACAGACCTTCGGAGTATATTGACTCCCAAATATGACGAGCAGTGGACCCAAATATCTTCCCTTCATTAGACTTGAAAACAGGAAGAAATTTACGCCTGAGCAGTGGGATACGAAGAGATCTTCCTGGATGAATATTTTCAACCTGCAAACGAATTTCAAAAAGCCCCCAGTACCCACTGATACCAGAAGGAAGTCCATCAATATGAACTTGCAGAAACGGTTGGCCCTTAGCTATTTGCGGAAGATGCAAAGCAAGGCCTCGCACTCGATTATTCTCCAGATTAATCAGGGTAGTGCCGCTGTATTTTTCAGCATCAGCAGCTTGAAATACCTGCTTTTGCAGAATATCACCATCCGGCCAATGAAGTTCCCACCAATATTTCTTTTGTATGGCCTTACCACCATGGGACTTGAGATAAGATATGGTCATTTTCTCTACCCAATGTGGTAAAGGATGACTGCGCAGTAAAGCAGCATCATGGACATCAAGATCTTCAGATAAACCATAAATTGCTGAATTTTCACGAACCTCCTGGATACCACTACGAATACGGGAAACCGTTTGATCCACCGCCTGTTCCACAGATGCTGGATCCAGGAAAGCTTCCATAAAAACATCTTCAAAAATCTCACCAGCCTGGGCAGAGTCCAAGACATCACCGGTTTTATCGATGCCAAATTCCTCATAGATGATCGCCAGCTTTTGTTCCAACACCTCCCGCACCCGAAACTCTACCGAATCCTCAAAGACAAAATTAATGGCTCGGACCGTTTTGGGCTGGCCAATACGATCCACTCGACCAATTCGCTGTTCAATCCTCATTGGATTCCAAGGCATATCATAGTTGATAATGACATGGCAGAACTGGAGATTAAGTCCTTCACCACC
>JAOZTO010000497.1 GCA_029942265.1 Desulfocapsa sp. | reverse complement strand
CTGTTCTTTCGGGATTTCCAATTACTATTGTCTTTCTGCTAGCTCAACGCTGGCTCGTAGGAGGATTAACAGCCGGCGGAGTTAAAGGTTAGGGTAACTATTCAGCTGCACCCCATCTTCGCCCATTTGAACATTCTCACATAGCAAACTATGCTTCGAATGTCCAAATGAACGAATATGAGGCACATCTAAATAGTTACAGTTCAGTGTTGTGCCAATTATTATCGGGTAATCGCTGAATAGTTAAAGGTTAGGGTAACTATTCAGCTGCACCCCATCTTCGCCCATTTGAACATTCTCACATAGCAAACTATGCTTCGAATGTCCAAATGAACGAATATGAGGCACATCTAAATAGTTACAGTTCAGTATAATGCCAATTATCGGGTACTTTCTGAATGATTACAAGGTTAGAAGAACCAAAAAAATTACTCGTAAACATTAAATAAAGGTAACGATTATGTCCAACGTACTCTTAAAAAATGTCTCTAAGAACTATAATCCAGGTATTGCAAGAGATGTCCTCCGAGGAATCGATCTCGATATTAAGCAAGGCGAGCTTATTGTATTTGTTGGCCCTTCCGGCTGTGGTAAATCGACCTTACTTCGTACCATTGCAGGACTCGATGACATAACAGGTGGAGAACTGTATATCGGCGACAAATATATGAATGACGTGCCACCCGTTGATCGTGGTATTGGTATGGTTTTTCAGTCTTACGCCCTCTATCCTCATATGGATGTTCGTGCAAATATGGGTTTTGGACTAAAACTCAAGAAAATGAAGACAGCTGAAATTGCAAAGCGTGTTGAACCTACTGCTGAGCTACTCGGTCTTGACAAGCTGATGGACAGAAAACCCAAATCACTTTCAGGAGGACAGCGCCAACGTGTTGCTATTGGTCGTTGTCTTGTCCAACAGCCTAAAGTCTTTCTCCTTGATGAACCACTTTCAAATCTTGATGCTTCTCTTCGGGTTAAGATGCGTATGGAAATTTCAAAACTCCATGAGGAACTTGGGGCAACTATGATCTATGTCACCCATGATCAGGTGGAAGCCATGACTCTTGCTGATCGCATTGTGGTTCTCAGTCCTCTTGCTCCTAAGGCAACTACAAACCTCGAGCAGGTTGGTGCCCCACTTGAGCTATACCGGAATCCGATTAATCGTTTTGTTGCAGGCTTTATAGGTTCCCCAAAGATGAATTTTCTTACAGGTATCATTGATACAATAGACAGTAGTAGCTGTACCGTAAAACTGGATACGGGTAGTAAAATAAAAGTCTCCGTGGACGCAAACTCTGCAAAACCTGGTGATGCAGTTGATCTCGGTATACGCCCTGAACATACTGTTATGCTTGATCACAAACAGGCCGACAACACTATCACTGGTACAGTTAAGCTTTCTGAACATCTAGGAGCTGAAAGTTATATCCATTTAGAAGTTGGCTGCACACCCTTTACGGTTCGTGTACGTCCTGGAACAATAGCCAAAAAAGGTTCTCAATTTGATATCGGAGTTCCTGCTGATGCGTGTTATCTCTTTGATGAGTCTGGAATTGCATTTAAGCGTACAGAAATTTTTGTACGTCCAGAGTAAATATTCTCATAGCAAACAATGATGGCGTCGTAAAAACTCTCCATCTGCTTCGTTGCTGCAAATTTTCTATCATTACGACGTACTTTAGTACGCCGAAATGATAGAAAATTTACGCGCCTCGCATATGGAGTTTTTTACTTAGCCATCTATAGTT
>JAOZTO010000496.1 GCA_029942265.1 Desulfocapsa sp. | reverse complement strand
CAGGGACAGGAGTTTGATAAGGCAAGGTGCGGTTAATTGGACGCTTACGTAACTATTAAAAATGGCCATCTTGATTTTTTTATTCAACCACCATTGACTTCCTTAACGGAAAATGAAATTATTTTAGCAGAGGTTATCAAGGTTGCCAAGAGAAAGTCAACTTTGCAACAGAACCATCGGGAGAAACAGTGGATTTCCAAAGCAGTCTACATCAAGTTCCAGACAAAGAGGAAGGTATAAGCAGCAATATCAAGGCACTTTTAATTGCCATAGTTTTGTTGCTAATCGCCTGTAGTTCAACACTGGCGGAAGAAGGAAAGCGGTTGAAACTGGTCTTCAACGATCCCACCTACGATTTCCAGCTACAGCGAACCTTGGGCACGACCTTAGCTGGCGGGGCAGATATCAATGAATGTTTGAGCACCGCCCACAAGATTAGCGAAGGGGATGGTGAATCCTGGTACACTCACTGGCGAGAATTGGCGGATAGGATCTACATGGTGGGAGAAGAGGCTCTTACTGCCGGTCATAAAGCAACTGCCAGAGAGTCTTTCCAACGAGCCAGCAATTACTACCGTACCTGTGAATTCTTTTTGCATGGTAATCCTGACGACCCTCGTATTCTTGAATCATGGCGTCTGAGCAGGAATGCATTTCGAAAGGCTGCCTCACTCATGCCTTATCATGTTGACGTTATCAAGATTCCTTACGAGGACACCACACTACCTGGTTATTTCATTAGTCAGGAGAACTCATCGGAGCCACGAAAAACAATTATAGTGCAGACCGGTTTTGATGGAACTGCCGAAGAACTTTTTTTCACCCGTGCTTTTTTTGCACTAAAGCGTGGCTACAATGTGCTGCTCTTTGAGGGGCCTGGACAGGGAGGCGCACTTCGCGAACAGCATCTCTATTTCCGACCTGACTGGGAGAAGGTAGTTACCCCTGTGTTGGACTATGCGTTGGGAATACCAGAAGTAGCCCCTGATAAAGTTGCTCTGATAGGTATCAGTATGGGGGGATATCTTGCTCCGAGAGCGGCAGTGTTTGAACATCGACTAGCTGCTCTAGTGGCCAATCCAGGCAACTCTGATCTCTATGTACAGGACAGATCACAACTACCAGAAATGCGAAATGCTCCTGAACCAAATAATCAATATCTGTATAAGGCCATGGAACAGAGCATCGGTTTTCGATGGTTTATACAGCATGGTATGTTTGCTTTTCATAGCAAATCACCGGTTGATTTTCTTCTGGCCTTGTCCCAATATCAACTGGGGAATTTGGTCAAACAAATCAGCACCAACACTCTGTGTGTCGCCAGCAAAGGCGATCATACCGTTAATATTGAGCACCTTCGACTCCTGTACGATCAACTCCAATCTCCCAAGACGTTTATGCTCTTCACCGAAGAGGAAGCAGCGGCAAACCACTGCCAGATGGGTGCTTTGGCTATTTCATCCGCCAAAATCTATGATTGGTTGGACGAGGTAATGGCTCAGGTTAAATGACAGGACTCATACAATCAAGGTAATCTGCTCTGTTTTCTGGATCTCGAAACCGACTTTTTACCGATATCTTGAGGATAAGTACTCAAACTTTCTCAACGGCTCCCGAAATTTAGAGCCAACTGTTTTTTGGATTTTTTTATGGTGTGCTGTAAACATTCGGGTTGGGGGCAAAAATAGGCTCAACCACTGAACTGTAAATATCCAAACATATACAATTCAGTAGGTTATCTGTTTATGTGAAAAATCCTGTT
>JAOZTO010000495.1 GCA_029942265.1 Desulfocapsa sp. | reverse complement strand
ACCAAGTCATTCTCATCGATGATATTGGTTACGTAAGGAAAAGCGAAGCTGAAACCCACGTGCTCTTTGAACTCATTGCTCATCGCTACGAATCAAGAAGCATGATAATAACCGCAAATCATCCGTTCAGTGACTGGGATAAAATATTTACAGACACCATGATGACGGTAGCAGCCATAGATCGACTGGTGCATCACGGTATAATTATGGAAATTCAGGCTGAAAGTTTCCGAAAGAAACAGGCTATGGAGCGAAATCCCCAACATAAAGTCTCGCCTGAACGTTAAACTAAGGGGAGATACTTATCATATGTCCCTACAATCACGGCATTGTTTGAATGTTGTGTACGTTTTTCATAAAAAACAAGCGAATTCACCTGTTTTTTTATGAAACCCGTATATGTAATTCAAACAATCTCACTAAAGGAGTTATTAAATGCGAGGAGGCAAACTTTACATGTCATTGCTCACCGCTACGAATCAGGAAGCATGGCAACAACCGCAAATCATCCGTTCAGTGACTGGGATAAAATATTTACAGACACCATGATGACGGTAGCAGCCATAGATCGACTGGTGCATCACGGTATAATTATGGAAATTCAGGCTGAAAGTTTCCGAAAGAAACAGGCTATGGAGCGAAATCCCCAACATAAAGTCTCGTCTGAACGTTAAACTAAGGGGATGTACTGATCATATCCCATTGCAATCACGGCATTGTTTGAATGTTGTATACGCTTTTCATAAAAAACATGCGAATTCACCTGTTTTTTTATGAAACCCGTATACGTAATTCAAACAATCCCACTAAAGGAGTTATTAAATGCGAGGAGGCAAACAAAAAGAAACATGCTAATAACCACAACCCATCCCTTCAGTGATTGGGGTAAAATATTTTCATATACCATGATGATGCAGCCATAGATCGACTAGTGCATAACGGTATAATTATGGAAAATCAGGCTGAAAGTTTCCGAAAGAAACAGGCTATGGAGCGTAATACCGAACAGAAAGTTTTGTCTGATCGTTAAACTAAGGGGATATACTGATCGTATATCATTACAATCACGGAGTTGTTTGAATGTTGTATACGTATTTCATAAAAAAACCATGGAATTCACCTGTTTTTTATGAAAAGCGTATACGCAATTCAAATAATCCCACTAAAGGAGTTGTTAAATGCGAGGAGGCAAACGCACTGGAGCGGGACGTAAAAAAAGGCCTGCCCACTTGAAACGTGAGCTGTTAACAGTTCGTCTACCAGCGTGGATGATTTCACAGTTAAGAAAAAAAGGCCAAATTGCTTATATAATCGAAGGACAATTAGGGCAAAAAGATTTTTTAGATATTCCGGCCGATTACAATATTAACAATTAAACTACGGGAGGTACTCATTAAGCAGAAGCAATACTATTATTTCCAGCAATTATCCGTATAGGTGCATAACATAGTGGGAGAGCCCCTCAAGGACAATGTTCCCTTTATTGCTAACGGTTGTGGACTCTTCGGATAATGTGCATCAATCCACACCGTGGTAGCTCAACGGATGAACATTCTCCTTGACCGCCCCTCCCACTATGTTGAACCGATAGGCAATTTTTCAAAACGAAAATTTGTATTTTCGTTTGGTTAAGCATGCTGATATGTGCTCGATAAGCATTCTTACCGGTTAAACTTTTAACGACAGGTAAAGGTTAGGGAACACATAGGGAAAAGACAATGACAAAACCGGACAAGATAATTGTCGCGAACCGGACAAAGTAATTGACAT
>JAOZTO010000494.1 GCA_029942265.1 Desulfocapsa sp. | reverse complement strand
TAGATTCTGTTGAGAATAGAGATACATTCCCTGCTCATATCATTCTTCCCATGCCGGACTCTGTAATTTCTCTTCGTGTTTCTCTTGGGTTTGTCAGCCAACATGGAGATAAAACAGGATTGGCATTTATCAACCTTAATCCGAAACATCGCAGGGTGCTTAGGCATTATATCGAGCTTTCCATTGAAGGAAAACTTGATAATCTTGAAGATATAGTTGGCATTGTCAGTTCACCACAGATTGCAACTCCCATCCAGGATGCACTGAATCTTTCTGATCTTGAAGAAGAATCGCTGGTACGAAAATTTCGACAGCGAAGCTTTCTGTCAATATTGCTGGCCATTCTTTTTCTCGGTGGTGCAGCCGGAGTTATTTTTTACAACACCATGTATCGTATCAACACCACTGGTTTGATTAGTGGAACCATACGCCCCATATCTGCCGGTTGCACCGGAATAATAACAGAGATATTTGTTGCGGCAGGAGATCATGTCAAACAAGGGCAGAAACTATTTACCATCGAAAAAGAAAAGGGATACGTTGCTGCAAACAGGCAGGAAAGCGATATTGCAGATATAAAAAACAAACTGGATTTTTACGCCAGCACTCCGGTGCAGCAGAACACTTCATTGCTTCACGATTTACAGGCAGACTATAAAGAAAATCTTCGAATATATGATGAAGCTAAGCTACTTTTTAAGGAAGGTGGAATCACCCGAAAAGATCTTTATCTTGCAAAAAGTTATTCCCTGCGAGCAAAAGTTGCCTACGACCGTTTTCGTGATACGTACACCGACCGCTACAATCAGCAACAGGCTGAAATCCAGAGTCTGACAAAAAAACTTACACGCCTGGAAAACGAACTCAGCAATCAGGTTGTTGAAGAAACTCTCTGCCTTGGCACCTCTCCCATAGATGGAGAGATCTATAAAGGAGATAAAAGAGTTGGGGATTATACAAAAGCCAGTGATATTATTGGACTTTTGCATGTTGATAGCACTCCAAATGTCTTGATTAAATTACATTCTTCCGATGCCTTGAAGATAGATGTCGGAATGGAGGCGTTTGTCTATGTACCATCGCTAAAAACTAAATACGAAGCTCGAATTTCAGGGATAGGGTATTCAGCAGTATCAGGAATTCCCTCATTGACCCTTGAGGCAAGCCTCGATGAAACACTGATTAAACTTGACTTTGTTGATCCTGCGGTGCGCTTTCCGGTAAACAGCAGGGTTGCTGTCTGGATCAAAACGTTTAATTATAGGCGCGTTCTCCTATGATTAAACGGTTTGGGACAAAAGAAGGTGTCTATTCCCTGATTCCACCTGCCATATTCTATTGTATTATTGCCAGTGCCATTTTTTATTCTATCTGGCCATATTTTTACTATATGAAGGGGGAAAAAATCTTTGTTCTTGGGCTGTTTGCCATCTGGCGTTACGGCTGGCTTGTGCTGAATTACATCCGTTCTTTTATCTACCACTATATTCGTTACCCAGAATTAAGACGCAGGACGCTACAACTACCTGAATCGGACAAGTACCCGGAGCATCTCTTCTTTCTTATTCCTTCATTTAAAGAGGAACCTTGGGTCAGTGTGGAAACATTTCAGTCAATCCTCTCAAACCTGGCGGGTCTGCCCTGCAAAACAACCCTTGTGGTGGCCACAGGTGAAGATCGGGACAATGCGGTAATTACGGGAGTCTATAATGCTCATCCACACCGTGATGCTGTGGAGCTAGTTTTTCAAAGACAGGCAGATGGAAAACGAATTG
>JAOZTO010000493.1 GCA_029942265.1 Desulfocapsa sp. | reverse complement strand
ACGGTTTGGAAAGAAAATTTGGATACACCGCTTGTAGCATTTAAGGCAGTGCGTAGAACACAAAAAAATCTTCTCATTTCGTATCTTGCCGATATGGCAAAGCATTCTGGTAAGCAAAATTCTATGCACCTAGAACGCTTGTGGTCAAATATTCCAGGTCAACTTGCTCGTGAGCAGAGCGGTTCAGCATCAAAATTCAAATTTAAAAATGTTCTTCCAGGTGTTCGTGGTTACGAACGACTGGCAGGGCCAATCGATTGGCTTACAAAAGCTGGGTTAGTTAAAAAGGTTACTATGGTCAATAGTGGTAATCTGCCATTACCGGCATATGCAAAAGACAATACATTCAAATTGTATTGTTTTGACACAGGTTTGTTGGGGGCTCTGGGCAATCTGCCGCCTAAAACTATTCTTGATTACGACTATGGCTCTTACAAAGGTTATTTCGCTGAGAATTTTGCTGCTCAGGAATTTCAGGGTGCAGAAGAACAAGCCTTGTATTATTGGCGAGAACGGACTGCAGAGGTCGAATTTGTGCGCGAATTCGATGGTAATGTTATCCCCATTGAAATCAAATCTGGGTGGGTAACTCAAGCGAAAAGTCTTAAAGTGTTTGCTGAAAAATACAACCCATCTTACCGGATTATTTTGAGCGGGAAACCATATCAGATAGATTATGAACACAAAATACAGTTCCTTCCATTGTATCTTGCTGGGAAAATTCCTTTTGAATAGACCGAATTAGGCGAACGGTCATTTTCGGACAGTCTTCTAGGAGCTTGTCCGAGAATAGGCATTTTGTTCAAAATCGAAGAATTTCCTAAAAATAAGCGCAGGCATATGTGTGATATTCCGAGCATTATTTTTTGACAATTCTGAAGAGTTTGGGCAAAAGGCCATTCTCGGACAGCCTCCTAGCTTTCACACACTCAACGGTTTGATATACCATTAAATGCATTAATCAGTATGTGTTTCAAATCGTCAATTTGGGGAAGTCGAGGGTTTCCTGCGGTGCAAATATCAATCATAGCTGTTTCCGCCATTGTATCCACCATTGCCATATATGTTGCTTCGTCAATCCCCATTTCACGGATAGAAGTGGGGGGTTGCAGTTTAATATTCAGCAGTTTGATAGCTTTGATAAGCATTGTGACAGCTTCTTTCATGTCGGAGGCAGGGAGTCCGATGAGCTTTGCAATCTTTTGGTACTGGAGTGCTGTTGTAAAAGGGACATTATCGTTATGATCAAAGAGACCAGAATTATACGGGATAACATAGGGGAGTAATACCGCATTAGCCTTGCCGTGAGAAACGTGGAATTTAGCTCCAAAAGTATGTGCCAGGCTGTGATTGATGCCGAGGGATGCATTTTCAAAAGCCATACCTGCCATACAGGAGGCGTTATGTATTTTCCCCCTTGAATGGCTGTCTAATCCGTTTGTGTAACAATTTGGTAAATATTCAAATACAAATTCTATAGCCATTTGAGCAAGAGCCGTTGTACAATCTGAAGCTACATTGGAGACATAGGCTTCAATGGCATGGGTTAAAACATCCATTCCCGTGTCGGCGGTAACTGCTGGCGGCATTGTTTTGGTAAAGTCACAATCCAGAATTGCAATATCTGGATACATGCTGTCGTCTTTTAAGGGGATTTTTGTGTCACTCTCTGTGTCAGTGAGAACAGAGTATGATGTTACTTCCGACCCTGTGCCACTGGTTGTCGGGATCACAACAAAAAAAGGATTTTTCCGTTTACCGCCGGATTGTTTGATAACT
>JAOZTO010000492.1 GCA_029942265.1 Desulfocapsa sp. | reverse complement strand
AAGCACCTATCAAGTTCTTCATAAGTGTTGTTTTGCCAGCACCTAAAAATCCTGTAATCAGGTATATATCCATCATCCTTGCTGAAGTTTCCTGGTTTTTATCAAAGCTGTTTTAGGTGATCGTGTTTTTTTTATTAATTGCTCTACCTTTTACAATTCCACGTGTACTGACACTTGAAAGATCTTGTGACTATCAACTTAACCAGCGACAGTTTTGCGTAGCAAACACTACGATCACCCCGATCGTTCCCCAGCTGACTGGGATTCGCACAAACCTCATGAACACTGGATGTCGCAGCTTAAGTTGGTAGCAGATCTTGTCAATAGTTCAAAAAACAAGAGGTTATTTTATCGATTTTGGTTACTTATTAATAATAGATGGCAGGATCATAAGATAGAGACGTAGTAGATTCGGAGTTGCTGTAACACCATCCGCAGATTCTCCATAAAAATAGTCATAATATGAATCTGAAAATTCGTTCACAGCTGTTCCGCCGTCTGTCGTCTTATCCCAATTTACAGACCATGTAACCATACCTCTGATATCAGGATATCCCTCAGGGTTAACCATTGTATAATTCCCTCCAAATGATATCCCTTTTATCAAGTAATCTAAAGCACTATACAGTTCAGGCGGCGTCATATAGCCGCCTGCTGGGGCTGCAGTGGGAGTGGCAGGAGTCGCAAAACCAACCTGATCTTCTCTAAGAGCAGGGAACTGAATCGTCTCGCCTGAAGAATTTCTAACGGGGAAGCCTTTAAGTAGCAGTTCTGTCATAGCTACAACAAAGTCCGGTGTTCCATTCTGATATCTTTGCCCGTCAAGAGCTGTAATTTTGTTTCCTGAACCAACATTCATATATTGACAGGCTACATAGGTCAATATATCTTTCAATCCATAAATGACAGGCAGATATGAGCCATACACATCCGAGTAAAGCTCCATTCCCTGTTGAACATGGCCAACTTCAGGAACAAGTGATATCCAGAGATCTTTCCCGTTTTCTTTAAAATGCGTGTGTATGGTTTTAACAGCATCTATTAAATTTACTATGCTTATTGTTTTCGGGTTTCTAAAATCATTGTCACCTGCAGCCAGAACTACTGATCTTATTTCAAGGTCAATATCCAGTCCGTTAAAATTATATTTCTCAATAATAGCTATCATTGAGTTTATAAAGTTTTGTTTTTTTGTGTCATCAGTCAATAGAACTTTGGATTTAGCTCCCCCTATAGATATTACTACTTTCCTTCCTTCAGCCTGAAGCTTAGCTACTCCATGAAGAAAACTTTCCTCAGTTTCTACTCCTGGATCTACAGAAAACTGCATTGTCATGCTATCATCAACAGGTGTTGCAAATGAAATATGCACAACATTAAACTTCTTATATACGTCTGCTAATTTTATGGATGGACAGAACTCGCCGAGGTTCCAGTTGTGCCAATTGCCTACAATAATCTTATCAAAATTGCTTTTTCCATTAACGGATTGATCGATTGATTTAATACTCAATCTACCGTTAGGTGCATTGTCATTGGACAGAATATCTATACTGTCTGCTTTATAGGTGACAGTGCCAGCTGCAATAGTAGTCATACTAAATGCAACTGAAATAATCATAAAAGTGATTATTCCAATTACTGTCTTTGTTTGTATTGCTTTCATTTTCCCCTCCCCTATAGTATTTCAGACCTCGTAAACTTTTCCGTCAAACATCCTATTTATCACGTAGTAACAGCAAGACAGTGAAAGTTGGACAGTTGGTCTGTCTGAGTTGTCAG
>JAOZTO010000491.1 GCA_029942265.1 Desulfocapsa sp. | reverse complement strand
CCTACATGGGGAAGTTATTTCGTCCCCGTTCCTTAACTATTAAATTTTGACATTTAGACGAACTTGTAAAGTTTGATAGTGTTGGAAGGCTATGTACTCATTTTATTGTTATGAGTTGATTTGTTTTTGTATCAAATAGGAGCAAGTATAAGTAAAATAAGCTGTTGTTGTATGTATCGCTTGATTCCAAAGTGAATCGGTCGGTACCTTTTGCCTTGCATTGATCTTTTTTTGATTCACGTGTGTATCGGATTTTGTTCTGCTAAACACTTCAACATCCTCTACCAGTCTTTTGTTTTCTAATCTTACGACCAATTAATTGAGATGTTGTAAGCTATAGACAGGTGGTATGTAGCTTCAGTATTTCTTTTCTCCCCCCCCAAAAAAAAACTATGAAAATATATGCAGAGCAACACAGTCTGGTCTGCATATTGCAACAATATGGCTTTTGTAAACAAATACTACCAACTTAACTTTGAGGAACACACAATGGATCAGACTCAACCAAACACTACTCTTCACGAACGTCGTCAAAAATATATCGCCAAAGGAATAGGTAGCGCAACTCCCTGCTTCATTTCAAAAGGTAAAGGTGCGTTGCTTACTGATGTTGAGGGTAAAGAATACATTGATTTTGCAGGTGGTATTGCAGTGATGAATGTTGGCCATTCCCACCCAAAAGTGGTGAAAGCAATCAAAGATCAGGCTGAAAAATTCACCCACACCTGTTTTATGGTTTCTCCCTATGAATCCCCTGTGATTCTTGCAGAAAAGCTCTGTGACGCGGTTCCTGGTGACTCTCCAAAATCCGTTATGTTTGCCAACAGTGGGGCGGAAGCAGTCGAAAATGCAGTGAAAATAGCTAGGTATCACACCCAGAAACTAGGGATAATAGCATTTGAAAACGGGTTCCATGGTCGCACTCTGATGGGGATGACACTGACCTCAAAATCCAAACCATATAAATTTGGAATGGGGCCATTTGCCCCTGAAGTCTATCGAATGCCTTTTGCAAACTGCTACCGTTGTTCTTTTAATAAAGAATATCCAGGGTGTAATGTTGCTTGTGCGGATCATCTGGAAACCTTTTTTATCAATCATGTTGCTGCAGAGCAGACAGCAGCAATTATTGTGGAACCAGTCCAGGGCGAAGGTGGTTTTATTGCACCTCCTAAAGAGTATTTTCAAAAACTCAAAAGCATCTGTGAAAAAAATAATATTCTTCTGATTGCAGATGAAATTCAGACGGGTATTGGTCGAACAGGCTATATGTTTGCCATGGAACACTACGGTGTAGAAGCTGACATTACCACAGTAGCCAAGAGTCTTGCTGCTGGAATGCCTCTTAGTGCTGTGGTAGGTAAGAAAGAGATAATGGATTCAGTACATGCAGGAGGAATAGGCGGAACCTATGGTGCTAATCCCCTTGCCTGTGAAGCTGCGCTTGCGGTATTTGATATATTTGAATCAGAAAATTTACTTGAAAAATCCAAAAAACTTGGCGAGACGTTGAATAGTAAGTTTCTTGAATTCAAAGAAAAATATGAAATTATTGGAGATGTTCGTGGGCTAGGGCCTATGATTGCTCTTGAACTTGTCAAAGACAGAAAAACTAAAACTTCTGCTCCTGAGGAGACTAAGGCGCTTGTGAAATACTGTTTCGATAGAGGGCTTATTATTCTTTCCTGTGGAACCTACGGCAACGTTCTTCGTTTCCTTATGCCTCTTGTTGTCACAGACGAACAGCTTCAACAGGGACTTACTATTATTGATGAAGGCTTTGCAGCTTTGTAAA
>JAOZTO010000490.1 GCA_029942265.1 Desulfocapsa sp. | reverse complement strand
CCTGTCACGGTGGTCTGTATATAGTGAAAAGAAACAAGGAGGAATTTAATGAAAAACAAGTTTACAGGCAGCTTGATGGGGCTTGCTGTTGGCGATGCCCTGGGTACCACTGTTGAGTTCAGTCGTCCTGGTTCTTTTGAACCAGTGACAGACATGGTTGGTGGCGGTCCTTTTATGCTGGATCCGGGAGAATGGACGGACGACACTTCCATGGCTCTTTGTCTTGCTGAAAGTTTAATAGAAAAGAAAAAAAATAATGCAGCAGATCAAATGGAACGGTATATCCGCTGGCGTGATTATGGGCATTTGAGCAGCAATGGGCGCTGTTTTGATATTGGTAACACGATAAGACAATCACTCGAAGAGTACGAGATGACAGGAAATCCACTCAGTGGCTCCACAGGTGAATATTCTGCTGGTAATGGTTCTCTTATGAGATTGACCCCAATGGCAATGTTTGCTGCTCAGGATTTCACAAATGGTGTTAATCTTTGCGGTGAAAGCTCCCGAACGACTCACGGCACCAGAGTTTGTATAGACGCATGCCGCTATTTTGGTGGTCTTTTGATTGGTGCATTCCATGGGCTTGATAAAGATATTCTACTGTCTCCACTGTATCGCCCATTGCAATCTTTTTGGGCGAATGGTGAACTGCACTCAAAAGTTGAAGAAATAGCCTTAGGTGCTTTTAAGGTAGGAAAAAAACATAACGGATCTATACGAGGAACCGGTTTTGTTATTGACTCACTAAAAGCAGCACTGTGGGCATTTTATCATACTGACAACTTCAAGGAGGGTGCGTTGCTAGTTGTAAACCTAGGTGAAGATGCTGATACCACAGGAGCAATCTATGGCCAGATTGCTGGAGCTGTTTATGGCCTTGAGGGAATTCCTGTAGAATGGCGACAAAAAATAGCAAAAAAAGATTTGATTCTGGAATATGCCGAAAAACTCTTATCAATGTAAATTGATAAAAACAAAGGCCACAAAAAATGGAGTTATTTTTTGAAAGCATAGTAGGTGTTATCTCTCTTCTTGTAGGCATTGGCTTTATTATTCTGGCTGTTTATATCTATTTTACAATCAAGGAAAGTGAATATCTACAGAGGCTCTTGTCTGTAATATTCTTTCTCTTCCTTGTATCACTCGGTGTTCACGAAGAAGATGCTAAAACCATATCTTTTGGCATTTTGTATCTTTTATTTATGTGCGCTTTTTGGTTATTCACTGACGAAAGGGAAAGGGGGCTTAAAATATCTCTCTTGATTGTGGGCTTGCTAATTGCGATAGCTATTGGTTGTTTGACTAGATGAAATGAAAATTATACCATGAAAAATATTATTCAATAAGGAGCTGCTTTGACATCAAAAAATACAATATATGCTGATCTGGGCAATTTACGACACACTGACCTTCTGGTGGTTACTAAATCAGACGGGAAAACAACATCACAACCGTATGCTTCCTGGAAATCTAAGAAAAAAATTGAGAAGTTGCTTGAAGAGCAAGATGGATATTGTGCTGATACGAAAAAAGGTCCTGGTGAGTAAAATTAGCCGGATGCCGTTTGGCACCGTAAATATCGGGTGCAATTAAACATTTAGGGTGAATCCTTCATAGAATTTCTATCTAATCTCAAGCCCAGCAAACCGTACGGCAATAATAGCTTTATCTTTGAGAATTTTTATCCGTTTGCTAGGTGTACTCATCGGTTCACTGTGTATAAGAAAAACGATCGTTTTTCCCTTAGCGTGTATTTTCGCAGCAATCTGGGTGGTATTTCAAAAAGTGATCAATCTGCCAATAGACTCTTAGCGCAA
>JAOZTO010000489.1 GCA_029942265.1 Desulfocapsa sp. | reverse complement strand
GCACAGGAACTGGTGATTTCTCCATGGAATATGCTACGGTCAACCATATCCATTCTGCAAACATGCCAAATACTGACAACCCACATAACCAATATCTCTTAATCACCGCACAGTTAGGAATTGTCGGATTAATCAGCCTTATTGCAATATTTATCACCCAGCTAAAAATTGCATTCCAGAGAAAAGATTCACTCACTCCGATGCGTCAGGCATTTCCTATTTTTTTCCTGGTAATTATGATTGCAGAATCCTATCTTCAAGTGTACGAAACAGGCTTTCTCTTCTCTCTATTTAGTAGCTTCCTTTACCATAGCGAATTCGAGATATGAAGCCTTCTAAATATATTCTTGTCATATCCTACTTTGTCAATGAAAACGGCATGGCCTGTTCTCATCATATTGATGATCGACTAGCCCATTTCCGTGCTGCTGGCTATGAACCTGTTGTTCTAAGTTCTCTCTGTGTCCCCAAATTACACAATTTTCTGCATTTTCGTGTGCCATCTGTTTCACCATCAGGGCTACGCTTTGAGCTGCGACAACTGTTCAAACGAAAAGGAAAAGAGAGTCTGCTCTGGAAAGCACGTAATCTCATTTTATTACCATTGCTTCCTTTCTACGCTTTAGAACGAATGTTTGTTCGTATTGATACTATCTGGTATTGGCTTTCTCCCGGAGTATGGAAAGGAAAAAATCTGTGCAAAAAATATAATTTCTCTTTTATTTACTCCACTGGTGGACCTGCGGTGAGTCATTCCATTGCATATCAGTTACAACAAAAGTTTAAACTTCCTTGGCTTGCCGAAGTTCAAGATCCTCTTATTCATGACTATTGTGCTAATACTGATCAAGAGCTGCAACGTTTAAAAAGAGTTGAAAAAGAAACATATCAACATGCAGATAGAATGATTTTCCTGACTCAGCAGGCCATGAAATCCACAGAAGCACGACTGGGAACAAAAGGAAATGGATCTGTTGTATATCCTGGTGCTCCTGCAATTCAACAACAGCCGTCACACGCATTAAGTGATCACTTTATTCTTGGACATTTTGGTTCTCTTGGAGGAGTGCGAAACCTGCAACAATTGATTCTTGGCCTAGAACTTGCTTTGCAACACAACCCATCACTTATTGATATTCTCAAGATTACACTTTATGGAAACGTGGGTGATGATGATCGTGCTCGCATTGACTCCTTTTCTCATCACGACATATTCTCTCTCAAAGGGATTGTTCCCCGAGAAGATGCGCTGCGAGCCATGGATAATTGTAATGCCCTTCTCTTAATCCAGGGAGTGCATGATATATCAACTGAAACCATTCCATCAAAAGTGTACGAATATCTCCAAACTGAAATCCCCATCCTTGCACTTGTTCACAAAAACCCTGAACTGACACAGATGTTACAGAGTATGAACCATTTCCCTACTGCCACATCTCCAGAAGCCATTTGTGAGACATTGTTGCGTCTCTATAAAAACTTTTGTGAACAGAACATAGTTGCACCGAAAACATCACCCTACACAATCGATAATGCGGTACAACAAATCATATCCCTTGCATCAAGAAATATGACAACCGGTTAAGAGCTATGACTACCTGGGAAAATTTCTACACAGAAAATGATACCCCTGATCTCCAGCGACTTCTACAGCCTGAAGATTGGCAGGAAGAATTGGCTTCCATCCTTATGCAACATCGCCCCACATCCTGCCTTGAAGCAGGGTGTGGCTATGGCCTCACCAGCCTGCTCCTTCATGACTGCGCCACAACACTGCTTGATTTTGAATTGCAACCACTTATAACATCCATGCAACTGCATGC
>JAOZTO010000488.1 GCA_029942265.1 Desulfocapsa sp. | reverse complement strand
TTTACTACTTATTAGTGGATTTTTTTTTCCACCAAGTCATAAGATACTGATAATGATTATAATATAAAGGTAACACATCAGGTTGATTAAAAATATTTCGATACGCCAATCGATGAACATTCAAATACCAGTTTGGTACGACATAGTGACCATGCCATAAAATGCGATCGAGTGCCTTAGAAGCTGCGGTTAATTCTTCCTGGTTTTGAGCGTAAATAATTTTTTCAACCATCGCATCAACCACTGGGTTTTGGATACCAGCAAGATTCTTAGATCCTTTCCGAGATGCAGCTTCTGAGTGCCAATAATTTTTCTGTTCATTACCTGGAGATTGCGACTGTCCGTAAACATGCACGATCATATCAAAATTAAAACTTTGAACCCTTTCGGTGTATAACGCAGGATCGATAGTTCGATAATCAACCGATATGCCAAGTTTCTTTAAATTATTAACGTATGGCGCCATCACACGTTCAAAGGACGGTGAAACAAGAAGAATTTCAAATGAGAAAATTGCACCTTTTTCATTTTTAAGAACCCCATTTTTTATAGTCCATCCAGCTGATTTCAGAAGGTTCTTTGCTTTTCGAAGATTAGCTCGTATTCCACCCTTACCTACAGATTTTGGTGGAATAAGAGGTATTGAAAACACTTCAGCCGGCAATTGATCACGAAAAGGTTCGAGGTAGGAGAGCTCCAAACCAGTTGGTAAATCTTTTGCCGCAAGATAAGAGTTACTAAAGTACGAATTACTCCTGCTGTATTGATCATAGAAGAGTGCTTTGTTTGTCCATTGAAAATCAAAGGCCAGGCCAAGGGCTTTACGGACACGAACATCTTGAAAGAGAGGGTTGCGCAGATTCATCAAAAAGCCCTGCATTCCAGCATTATTTTTATGGGGGTATCGTTTTTTGATGAGCGTTGCATCTTCAAAACGTTTTCCAACCATATCTCTTGCCCATTGCTTAGCGATATTCACCAGCATAAAATCAAACTCACCTGCTTTGAATGCTTCAACTGCAACTATTTGATCTTTATAGTAATTAACGACTATAGTGTCGAAATTAAACATCCCTTTACGTGTGGGGTGTTCTAGCGCCCAGTAAGTAGGATTTCTAGTGTAAGTAATAGATTTACCATGATTGATTGCTGTTACAGTATATGGCCCCGATCCTATGGGAGCAGTCATTGTTCGTTTACTGCTATTTTCTGAAAATGGGTGATTGGTGTAATACTTTTGCGATAAAACCGGAAGTTGACCAGCGATCATATGCAGCTCTCTATTAACGCGACTGAAAACAAATTGAACACGTTGTGCATCTAGTATTACAGCCTCTTTTATATCTTGGTAATACAAAGGGTAGAATGGGTGAACTTTATCGCTTTTAAATATATCAAGGGAAAACTTTACATCTTCTGGCCTTACTGAACTACCATCGGAGAACTTGGCATGTTCATTGATAGTAAATGTCATGGAAAGCTTATCGTCAGCTACTTCAATATTACTTGCAATCAATCCGTATTCAGCAAAAGGTTCATCTAGGCTACCAACTGCCAATGGCTCGAAAACAAACATCTCAAGGCCAAAAGGTGCGGTGCCTTTCAATGTAAAGGGGTTCATTTTATCAAAACTTCCATTTTCATGAAGAAGAAGTTTGCCCCCTTTTGTGGCTTCTTCGGACACATATTCAAATTGTTTGAAATCTGAAGGATATTTGAGATTACCGTCAATGGAGATCCCATGGCCTGCAAAAACATCGGCAACATTTCCTGTCAACAAACAAATACTAAGAATAAGTGAAACGTAATAAATCATTTAATGGCTCTCTA
>JAOZTO010000487.1 GCA_029942265.1 Desulfocapsa sp. | reverse complement strand
AAGCCGGATCAAACGAACCTGGGGCACTATCCAAACATTTACAATTCAGTGGTTTTGGCTGTTTTGAGCCCAACCCGAATATTTACACCGAGTAGTAAATATTCGAGTTGGGTTCAAAAATAAGCTAACCCACTGAATCATAAATGTCTGGAGCGTCACCAAAGGAACTATTTTGAAAAAAAGCATTATCGTTAAAACATTACTGATTCTGGGTATAGTGATTATTGGTATTTTTGTTGCATCGGGGTATCTGTTTGTCAAAAATGATACAAAACTGATTGAACAAATTAGAACATATAATCTGAATGCAGCGATGAAAGCCTTAGATTATCGGCTCGAAATCAGCCTGAAAAACAATCAGGAAAAAATGCAGGATATGACAACTATGATAAGCAAAAACTCGTCACTGTTTTTGCTTAATGTTGATACTCAGGGATTAAAAAACAGTTTGCATTTTGATATGAAGCGTGAAGGCGTGAAGGCGATTCAGATTTGGGATACATCCATGGACGAATTGTTTATGTTGGCCTATAAAGACGGCGGTGCTCTGATTTTTGACGAAGATTTACCAGAGACATTTAATGATTTTACAGTGTTGAAAAAACCGATCACTCATACTGAAAATGGTGTAAATACAATTGTTGGAGAAATAACACTCTACTATGATGAAGCGTTAATACTATATTATATAAACACCTTAAAAGATGCCGCTAGACAGGATATTGAAAACTTTGATACTGCAATTGACAAACAATTATTAGAAGCCAATATTACTAAACTTTATATTGCAATCGGTTTGTTAACGACCATTTTGCTGGTCAGTACCATTCTTTTAATTGTCTTTGTGAATACTCCATTAAAACGCCTGAAAACAGGGTTGGATGATTTTTTCCTCTTCTTGCAGGGAAAGAGGGACAGCCCTCAAAAAATTGTTATAAATACTCGTGATGAATTTGGTCAGATGGCTGAGTCATTAAACAAAAATATATCCGTCAGTGCTAAGCTTCACGAAGAAATTCGCGTTCTCAATACTGATCTTGAGGGTAAAGTTGCCCTTAGAACGCAGGAATTGGCTGATATTAATCAGGAAGTACAGGATTCCATTGAGTACGCTTCTACGATACAAAACTCATTTTTGGCACATCCGGATACTGTTAAAGAGCGTTTTGAGGATTCATTTGTGATCTGGCAACCTCGGGACAAGGTTGGTGGGGATTTATATGTGTATGAAGAAACACCAGATGGAATCTTGTTTGGTGTTGTCGATTGCACAGGCCATAGTGTTCCTGGTGGGTTTATGACGATGCTGGCTGGAAGTATTATAAAGAAGCTGGCGAATGAGTTGGCTAATGATCCTGCAAGATTATTGAGTGAACTCAATATGGCTATTAAGCATCAGCTGAATCAGGAGGGGACTGATTCTTTGTCAGATGATGGTATGGATATGGGATTATGTTTTATCAATACGGATAATACTCTTTTGAGATATGCGGGAGCAAAAATTGATCTCGTTTATTTTAAAAACAATGAAATTAATATAATAAAATCGAATAAGCAGAGTATCGGATACAAACGATCGAAAATTGATTACGAGTATATAAACCACGAAATAAAGATTAAAGAATTGGAATCATTTTATCTGTATTCTGATGGTGTTACAGATCAGACAGGTGGCAATAAAAATTTCCCATATGGCAATAAAAAGTTTAAACGACTGCTTCTTTCTATTCAGGATAAACCTATGACGAAGCAAAAAATCGCTATTTTGGAAACTTTGAAAGAGTACCAGGCCGACAATGATAGAAGAGATGATGTTACTGTGGTCGGATTTAAGATATAAGCTAACTATTTAGCTGCACCTCAT
>JAOZTO010000486.1 GCA_029942265.1 Desulfocapsa sp. | reverse complement strand
TGGCCTGAAGATGAGATGTATAGATGGGAAAGTTATTTCGTCCCCGTTCCTTAGCAATTATTATAGTGATAAACTCGAAGAAAGGTCAAACTTTAGATGGCTAAGTAAAAAAAATCATATACGAGGCGTAAATATTCGATTGGTGCCCCAAGTTCGTTCGATCCGGCTTGTGAACTATATTGGTTCATATGTGAACAGGCCGGATCAAGCGAAGATGGGGTGCTAGCCGAATATTTACTGTGAGACTCATAAATTTCCTGTCATTTCTAGGTGTTGAGGTACGTCGTAATGATAGAAAGTTTGCAGCCACGAAGCAGATGGAAAGTTTTTACGACGCCATCATATTTGGTCTTTTTATGAACTTGCTAGAATAAGGATATCTAAAATGAAAATTTTATTATTGTGCTCTATTACCTTGCTTTGCGGAACAGCTCAATCCTTTGCTGCCGGTCATGGTGGCGGAGAAACAGTAGTGAATCTGACAAGCTCAATGCTTGGCTATGGTGCTCTTCTTCTTTTTGTCCTTGCTTATCTTCTCGTTATTTTTGAAGAACAGACCCACCTTCGAAAGAGTAAGCCGGTGTTGATGGCTGCAGGGTTCATTTGGGTGCTTCTTGCCATAAGCTATCGTATGGCCGGTATCCCAGCTGAAGACGCACATAATGCGATTCTCCACAATATGACCGAATATACCGAATTGATGCTTTTCTTGCTTGCAGCCATGACCTATATCAATTCCATGGATGAACGCAATGTCTTCCAGGCTCTTCGTTCTTATCTCGTTTCCAGGGGTTTTTCCCTACGCCAGATTTTCTGGATCACCGGTTTTCTAGCCTTTGTGATCTCCCCAATTGCAGATAACCTGACCACAGCTCTACTCATGGGGGCAGTTGTTATGGCAGTAGCACCGAACAATAAGAAATTTGTCGCTCTCGCCTGTATCAATGTTGTGGTTGGAGCCAATGCTGGGGGAGCTTTTTCACCTTTTGGTGACATCACTACACTTATGGTATGGCAGAAGGGCCAAGCATCATTTGGCCAGTTTTTCTACCTCGTTGTACCTGCCGTGTTCAACTGGTTAATCCCTGCAGTTATTATGAGTTTTTTTGTTGCCAAAGAACAACCGGAGGCACTAGACGAAACAGTTACCATGAAGTTCGGTGCCAAGCGCATTATGTTTCTTTTTCTTATGACTATTGTGACCGCAGTGTCCTTTCATAATTTCCTTGCTCTTCCTCCTGCTGCTGGCATGATGCTAGGTCTTTCCTACCTGGGATTTTTCTCATACTATATCAAAATCAAAGAAAGGCGTTCTCTCGAGTACGACAAGCCTTTGGGGATTGATATAAATGCCCAGACTGATCCCTTTGATATCTTTAAGAAGGTGGCCCGTGCCGAATGGGATACTCTCCTCTTCTTCTATGGAGTAATTCTATGTGTGGGCGGCTTGTCTCAATTTGGATATCTGGCTCTAGTTTCCCATCAGATGTACGATGGGCTCGGTGCTACCAATGCCAATATTTTGGTTGGTATTCTGTCAGCCGTTGTTGATAATATTCCCGTTATGTTTGCCGTTTTAACAATGGATCCATCCATGTCTCTTGGGCAATGGTTGCTTGTCACCCTGACGGCAGGAGTTGGTGGCAGTCTACTTTCTATTGGTTCTGCCGCTGGTGTGGCACTTATGGGAACAGCACGAGGAACCTACACATTTGGTGCCCATCTCAAATGGACACCGGTTGTGTTTCTTGGATATGCGGCAAGTATTTATTGTCATATTTTATTAAACAGCAGTCTTTTTTAATAAGAGTATTATATAATACTGGTGAATACCCAAACATTTATGGTAAATATTCGGCTAGCACCCCATCTTCGCTTGATCC
>JAOZTO010000485.1:1636-1908 GCA_029942265.1 Desulfocapsa sp. | reverse complement strand
TCTGTCCTCAGATCAACGCCGGCCATAATTAAATGTGATGCGGCAGTATGTCGTAAATCGTGAAGCCTCACGTCATGCAAGCCAGCTCTCGTTTTTGCTGCTTCAAATGACTCTCGAAAAATAATACTAGGCCGGGAAACAATACGGGAATTCTTCATGTGCTTTGATTTCAGAAATAAATATCTTTCTGGGTCGCACTCACCTTTTGGTCGTATCTGTAGTATAGCTTTTATAGTTGTATCGGTCAGCGGTACACGCCTTTGAGTGTTGTT
>JAOZTO010000485.1:0-1626 GCA_029942265.1 Desulfocapsa sp. | reverse complement strand
AACAATGTATGTATTGTCAAAATCAATATCATTCCATTTCAATCTAGCGGCCTCGCTGGCTCTCATCCCTGTATGTATCAGTAAAAGAACATAAGGATAAAGATTGGGTGACCGGGATCGTCTGCACTCTACGAGAAGATTTTTAGCTTCTGTGTGATCTAAAAACCGTTCTCTTCCTTCAGGTGGTGAAGGTTTTTTGACTGCTTGCACTGGATTTTCAACATAGACACCCCACTCAAGCCTGACTTTGTTAAACATGTGTGAAAGTATGGCCATTTCTTGTCTAACAGAATATGCAGACGCTTCTTGCATTCTCCTGTCACGATAAGAAGCAATAACCTGCGGTGTAATGTCGCTCAGATTTGTGTCGCTGCCTAAAATTCTTTCTATATGTTTTCGACTAAATTTTTCCCTATCTCTGGTTGTCTTAGCCTTAAGCACTGCTACCGTTTTTTCATATTTATCAAACGTATCTTTCAAAGAAACTTTTTCGGCTAATCGTGGATCATGGTATTTCTTTGCCCTAATTGATAACTCTATTCCAGATGCCCAGTGTTTTGCCTGAGTCTTACTGTCAAATGTTCTGCTAATGGTCTCCTGTCCTTTAATTCTAACAGTTGCAGTTACAGAAGTTTTTCCATTTTTCTTTTTTCTGTTTTGATAAGTAGCCATTGCCCGTTTCTCCTTGTTGCAATTTTGTTGCACTTTTTATTCAAAACATACCAAAAGAAGGAGAAAGAAACAAACTATTTCATAAACAACGACAACAAACAAAAAAGCCCGAAACCCTCTATTAAAGAAGAGTTTCGGGCTAAAAACCAATGGTGCCGGAGGTCGGAATCGAACCGACATGGACATTCGTCCGCTGGATTTTGAATCCAGTGCGTCTACCAATTTCACCACTCCGGCATATACTACAATTAATACTGTATGGTTACGTAGATTGTCAAGAACAATGGTATATTTATCCAGTTTCAACAAAAATAGACCGCAATTTATACGTGTAGTTTACCGCGGACCATATGCTTAAAACAACAGAAATATAAATCAGCCCCATTGCAAGTTCATACTGATAAGGAATAGGCAGAAGATTCAAAGGGAAAATAAGAAGCCCTACGCCATAATATTGAAAATTACTTTTAATTTTACCAATCATATCAGCGGCAACTACTGTTCCAGTTGAAGCAGCAAGGCCACGGATACCAGTAATAAAAATCTCTCTTCCAATAATTATCAGACACACCCAAGCAGATATACGACCAAGCGGAATGAGCATAAGAAGCCCGGCTGTTACCAGCAATTTGTCGGCGAGTGGATCCATGAGCTTTCCAAACACAGACTCTGAATTAAATTTTCGTGCAAGGTATCCATCCAACCAATCAGTAAAGGCAGCCAGTGTAAAAACAGCCCATGCTGAAAATGCTACCCATCTAGTTTGATCCATCATTAATAAAACTACCAGTAGGGGAATCATTACAAATCGTAAACCGGTGAGCATATTTGGCCATGTCAAAAGCTGTTTCATACAGTATTCTTACCTATTAGTATAATTGAAAAAAATGATGCCTATGGGTAAATATTCGGCTAGCACCCCATCTTCGCTTGATCCGGCCTGTTCACATATGA